>JAKAHF010000069.1 GCA_021815245.1 Actinomycetes bacterium | reverse complement strand
GGTCATGATCATGTCTTTGTACCGCGTCTGCCAATCGGCCTCGTAGTTGGGAACCGTCATCTCAGTCATGGCTTTCTCCGGGAGCGCTCTGACGTCGAGTCATCATGAATTGGGAGCCTGCAGCTGGATGCGTGCGTCCGCCACGACCGATTCCTCGCCCGGGGGGCCCACCATGAAGGGGTTTATGTCGAGCTCCGAGATCTGGGGGAAATCGGTGACCAGCTGGCTGATGCGCTGCAGTGCCTCAGCAAGGACGGTGATGTCGACCTTCGCCTCGCCTCGAAAACCCGCCAGCAGTCTGTACGACCTGGTGCTCTTGAGCATGCTCATCGCTTCGGCCGAGGTGATGGGCGCGAGATGAAACGAGACGTCCTCCATGACTTCGACGAAGACACCGCCCAACCCGAACATGAGCATCGGGCCGAACTGGGGGTCACGGCTCATCCCCAGGATGACCTCCCGGCCCTTGCCCACCATGCGCTCCAGATAGACTCCTTCGAGAAAGGCGCCGGGGGCTTCGCGCGCGACCCGGATCATCATGAGCTCGAAGAAGTCGGCCACCTCGCGCTCGGTTGTAAGGTTGAGCTTGACTCCGCCGACGTCCGACTTGTGGATTATGTCGGGCGACACGATCTTCATGGCGAGCGGGTAGCCGAGCTGCGAGGCGGCTTCGATGGCCTCGTCGACCGTGCTCACCATGCGGCCCTCGGGCACGACGAAGTCGTAGGCCCTGAGGATGTCCTTGGCCCTGACTTCGCCGAGATAGGTTCGGCCGATGAGAAGTTGGTGGGCGATGATGCGGTTCACCCGGCGCCGGTTGACCGGGAACCGGGTGACGACCCTCTTTGGCCGGGTGCGCCAAGCGGCGTATTCCAACATGGCCTTGAGGGCGGCCACCGCGCGTTCGGGCGATGGGTAGTTGGGCAGGCTCGCGAGCGCCAGTTCCTGGCGGCCGGGGTAGATGTCGCCGCCTCCCATGAACACTCCGAACAGGGGCTTGGCCTTGACGCTGTCCGCGATGGCCCGTGCCGTCTCGATGGCCCGGGTCACGGCCTGTGGTGTGAGGATGACGATCAACGCGTCCACCGAAGGATCGGCCTCGACGGCCTTGATGGCCAGCGCGTAGCTCGCCGGACCGGCATCTTCGAGCAGATCGATGGGATTGCCCACCCGAGCGGCGACAGGAAGCTTGGCCCTGAGCGCTTCCAGGATCGCGGGGTCGATTGATGCCATCTGCATGCCGGCCCGCTCCACGGCGTCGGCCGCCATCGTTCCGGGCCCCCCGGCGTTGGTGATTATCGCGACTCTGTTGCCTTCGGGGAGCGGCTGCATGGCAAAGGCGGTGGCAAAATCGAAGAGCGACTCGAACGTGTCGGCTCTGATGACGCCCGCCCGCTTGAAGGCCGCCTCGTAGGCGATGTCGGTACCCGCCAGCGCTCCCGTGTGCGACGAAGCGGCCTTGGAGCCGGCCGCGGTCGTGCCTCCCTTGAGAATCACCACCGGCTTGACCGCCGAGACCGACTCAGCCACGCGGATGAACTCCTCTCCGGAGTTGATGCTCTCCAGATAGCCCGCGACGACCCTGGTCTTCTCGTCATTCCGGAACGCGACCAAGATGTCGGTTTCGCAGAGGTCGGCCTTGTTGCCCATGCTGAGCAGAGTCGCTATGCCCACTCTGCGGGAGTCCGCCCAGTCGAGAATAGCCGAGCACAGCGCCCCCGACTGCGAGAGCACCGAGATGCTGCCTGCCTTTGGCATGTGCCCGGCGAAGGCGGCATTCATCTTGTGGTGGGTGTTGATCAGACCCAGGGAGTTGGGCCCCAGCAGTCTCGTGCCGTGTGCGAGGCAGAGGTCGGCGATCTCGGCTTCGAGCCGCGCCCCGGCCTCATCGACCTCCTTGAAGCCCGACGTGAGGATCACGATGGATTTGGCGTCTTGCCCGAGGGAGTGAAGCACGGCTTCTCTGACCACCGCCGCCGGTACGACTATCAGGCTCATGTCGATGGGCTTGCCGTACTCCGCGAGACTCGTGTACATCTTGAGTCCCATCAGCTCGCCCCCCGCCGGGTTGACGAGAATGATCTCGCCTTCGAACCCTCCCGAGAGGAGGTTGGCCACAACGGCGTGGCTCACCTTGCCGGGCGTACGAGAAGCTCCCAGGACGGCGATGCTGTTCGGATAGAGAAGAGAGCTGAGCATCTGTCACATCCTCTCCAACGAATGAGCCAAGCCGCTGCGCCGGCAGCGACGTGAATCTATCCTATAGATTATCATCCAAGTCATCTTACTGAGGAATGAATCGGTCCTCGCCGGGCGAGACCGCCGCCGTCGGGACTCCAGCCGGAGAGGCCGGTATACTGCGGCAGGTCGAATCGCCGCTCTTGCCGGATTGCCGGCGACAAAGGGAGTGCACCTTGGAAGCCACCTACGGCTCAGTAGTGACGATCAGTTACACACTCACGCTCGATGACGGCGAGGTCGTCGGAGAGCGAAACCATCGTCTCGAGTATCTGCACGGCTGGCACAACATCGTGCCGGGGCTTGAAACAGCGCTGGAGGGGGCCAAGATGGGCGAGCGGCGCTCCATCGTGCTCGAGCCGGCAGAGGCGTACGGCGAATACGATGCCGACCGGCTCGTGACCATGCCGATCGATTCGGTTCCGGCCGACGTACGACTCGAGCAGGGCGCGCAGATCAACGCGAAGACGGCGCGCGGCCCCATCGCCCTGACGGTGTCGGAGGTGAGGAGCGATAGCGTGGTGTTCGACGCGAACCATCCGCTCGCCGGCAAGCGGCTTCACTTCGAGGTCGAGGTCGTCGACATCCGTACCGCCATCGGACGCGAACTGCGGCAGGGCTATCCCGGCACCGAATGCAACGACGTCAGTTGCTGTTGAGAAGCTAGGGGGCTGCGCGCCGCCGCATCTCGGGCGGTTTCGCGCTTGGGCCGCCGGCTCCGCTACCCTGCCAACCCGGCCTTGTTCATCAGCTTCCAGAGGATCTGGGCGACCTCTCCCCGAGTGGCGGGTTGCCACAGCCAGGTCGCCACGTCGCCGCTTCCCTGAATGCCCGTCAGCAGGCCGTTGAACTCGGCCAACTGGACGTTGTAGCCGTGGATGGGGTCGTTGAAGGCGCGAAACAGCCCCCAGCCCGAGTAGTAGGCCGCGTCGGGAGTCGCCAAACCGTTGGTGTAGTTCTGGGCGGCCCGCACCACCATGGTGATCACCTGGGCCCGGGTGATCTGATTCTGGGGACCGAACTTGCCGCCCCCGATGCCGTTGGTGATGCCGAAGGCGGCGGCCACGGCCACGTAGTTGTCGGGATAGAGGGTGGTGGGGCCACCGTTGGCCACATCGCTGAAGGGGCAGATGTCGAGTTCGGAGCAGGGGAAGCCGAGAGTGCCCACGATCATCTTGGCGAACTGCTGACGCGTGACCGGCTTGCTCGGTCCGAAACTGCCGTCGTCGTAGCCACCGATCACCCCGGCCGCGGCCATGCCGTTGATGGCCGTATAGTAGGGATGCGAGGCCGCGACATCCCAGAAACCCTGGGGACCGGCGGGCGAATTGGTCGTGTCTACCTCGTCGGTGGTCTCGTAGATGCCGTCGCCGTTGACGTCGATGCGCACTTCGAGCGTCCCGTCGGAGCTGTCGTAGGTCGACACGTCGATGGAGACTCTCTTGGCATCGGGGAGACTGGGAACCGTATAAGCGGTCGTCGTGCCGCCCAAGCTCACACTCTGCACCGCCTCACCGTCGCGTTCGATGATCACCTGCGAAGAGCCGATCACAGCCAACCGTCCCTCGCCGGTGGAGGCGCCGGAGCGGGAGAGGTCCTTCTCGAAGGTGGTCATGGCCCACACCCGACCGTTCTCGGCGCTGATGAAGATATCGGCGTCCGATCGGGTGGCGAAGCCGACGTCGGCGCCCGAGTAGGCGGCCGTGACGGAGACGCTGTCTCCGCCGGCGCCCGTGCTGCAGACGAGGAAGGTGCCGGCCGTGCCGTGCGCGCCGGCGTAGGCTGCCTGGCTGCCTACCTGTTGCAGAGTGAATTCGCGTGCCGAGCTTCCGGCGACCACGTAGCGGTCGACACTCCTCTGCCCGGCGTGGCCGTCGAGCAGCGGCTCCAGCCGCACCTGCGGGTTGGTCGAGATGTATCCCGAAGACGTCTTGCCGGTGATGTGCCCCGACGAGTCCTCAAAGGCGATATTGCAGGCCGTGTTGGCGTATACCCAATTGGGGTAGTAGGAGACGGAGCTGGTCGAGTCGACCACGGAATACACCAACGACATGGGGACGTAGGCGATCATGGTGTCCCCAGAGAACAGTTCGGGATACGACCAGGAGCCCGTCTTCAGATTGTACGACACGCTGTGAGGCACTCCCGGGTAGTTGCTGTCGTATACCCAGATCTTGCCACTATTGCCATCGGCGGCGCTCTCAACCCGGTAGGCGACGATGGCGTGCCCAGATTGCTGCGCGCCGATCATGCCCCAGATACAGAGGACCACCGGCTCACTGATTACCTTGGTCTGAATCGCCGCGACTAGGTTCTTGAGCTTGGCTGCCGAGGCGGCGGTGTCGGACTGCACGAAGTGCGAACTGTCGAACATGGTGTCGTGTACGAGCGACGAGCATTGCGCCGTGTAGTACTCCTCGAGGTTCCACTTCATCGTGGCGGGGAGCGTGCTGGGATTGCTCTGTGTGACGCCGAAGGTCCCGAGTCCCCACAGAGTGGTCACACCCGCCGTGATGCTCTCGGTTGTGAGATGACGCTGGAAGTAGGAGATGGACGTGGAGGCCATGCCGAAGCAGATGCCGCCGGAGTAGATGCCCGAGACGTTGACGTAGGCCTGTTTTGCCGAGGCCGACATCGACTGCTGGGCCCCTTGGCTGTCGAAGAGAGAGGCTCCGAACAGATGGGTGAATACCGCTGTCGCGGCGCCGGGGTCGCTGTAGGCGAGGTTGGCGAACCGGTAGCCGTTGGGATCCGGCAGGAAGCCCGTTGCCGCCGTGGTCGTGGTCGTCGTAGCCGAGCCTCGCTCGAAGAGAAGCACCGCGCTGTCTGTGTCGGAGCCGACCTCCGCCACTATTCTCTGCCCGTCTGTCTGCAGGCCATAGAGATCTTGTGGCGCCACACTGCCCACGATCTCACCGACGCCCGTGGAGCAGTCGTACAGCCAGATATTGGGCTCGCTGTAGTAGACGAGCCATCCACCCCCGATGGCCTTGTGCCAAACGCCTCCCGTGCCGGCACCGCTGCCGACGATCAGGGTAGGCACGGCTGCCGCAGCGGGATAGTGCACTTGCGTGTCGGCCAGCCAGAGGTCACTCCCCGAGTTCCAGACCGCCCAGCGGCCGTCGGTGAGGGGGGACTCGTAGGGACGGAGGTCGGACGGGGGCGGGAGGTACGAGACCCCGAATGTCTTGCCGGCATACGATGTGGCGTTGTAGCCCCAGATATCCGAAGATCCGGCGAAGTTGGCGTGCGTCCACAACGCGAAGCCGTTGGCGGCCACCTGGGGCTCGTAGTCACGACCGCCGAAGATGGAGGAGCTGACGGCGGCGAGGCCGCTGATATTGACGGTCTTGGCGGTCGAGAAATCATGCAACATGATCTCGGGATCTGTCGGATAAGTGAAACCGGGCACGTTGTTCGTGGAGACGTTCTCCACCCAGACCATGTAGTTGCCGTTCAGCTCAAGCCCTGAGTCGACGCGGTTGCTGATGGTGCGCCCGACGTTAGCGGGGATGTTGAATATGTGGATCTTGCCGTCCGCCTCGCGCCATGCCAACCGGCCCACGCTCAAGCAGAGGTCGGTGCCCATGGTCGTGTCCACCAGTTGAGCCGGCCCCGCGCTTACTACGTCGTAGACCCAGACACCGGCGCCGGTGAACCAGGCCACGTAGCGCCCATCCTTGCGCAGCTCATAGACAGGGTCCGTCGTGGTCTTGATCGGGGTGGTCGCTCCGGTGGAGACCCGATAGAGCAGAACCTCCCCGTGGAGGCCGAGATAGACGATGTAGTCGCCGTTCAGTTGTGAATGGAGACTCCCCGCTCCCGACGAGTACTGGCCGACCGTGGTGACTCTCCATCCGGGCTTTGTCGTCACCGCGGAGGCTCTATCTACCACGATGGCGGCGGCCACGATGCCGATCACCGCGACCAGAATCACAGCGATCATCAGATTGCGCAGCACCGGTCTTCTGCCAACCATGACGTACGCCCCTTTCTTGTTTGCGCGGTGAGGTCCGCCGAATGGGCTGTGGTTCAGCCCCTCTGGGAGGTGCTCGGGTAGCTTGAGACCGACTCATGAGTGGCGTGTCGGCGCAACCTGTCGTAACACAATCGTGTGACTATCCTAAAGACGAATTGTGCGATTTACAAGCACTTTCTACCACATGAGTAATACGTAACTGTTACGCGTAGCTCTCGTGGCGAGGGTCACTGCAGATCGATGGGTACCACGATGGTCGAAGTCGTCGGTTGGCCATCGGCGGTGACCGCGGTCACGGTCATGACGATCCTCGCCGCGCCTCCTGCATAGGCCGGCGCGTACGCGAAGCTTTCATCGAAAGCGACCCGAGCCTCCGTGTTCTGGAACGCTTCGGCCCAACGCGCGATGAAGGATCCGTCGTCGGAGACGATCACGAGCGAGACATCGACGGCAGTTCCTCCGATCACGGTGCCGGTCACTCTCACCGGGCTCTGCACGGTCGCTCCCGGGGTCGGCGAATCGACCACGATCGCGGGCAGCGCGTCTTGTTCGACCGCGTGGCTATCTGGCCCAGTCGTCTCCGCAGTGCTTCCCAGGTTCCCCGTGGAGCCCGGAGTCGACGGTTGGGACGTGAGCGTGGGGGCGACGGTCTCGGTCGATCCGACGGGTTGTGCGGTCTCGCGGGGTCCGCACGACGCGAAGGTCAGGGCCATGGAGGCGACGACTACGATCGCCACGAAGGGGCGGAGCGCGAAGCGGGGGCGCTCTCTGAGGGTATGCATGCCCGTTCTCCTGTCCTCTTGATCACCGAGGCTATCGGTACCGGTGCCTCAACGGGAGAGGATATTGGACCAAAGGGCAATAGGCCAGAGGGCTACTTGCTTTGCCCCGTCTCGGTCGTGCCGATAACACTAGCCAGCGGGCCGCATCGGGCCGCCTGTGAAAAGCCTTTCGAAAGGGGCCGACTTGGGCAAGTGGCTGAACTTGACAGGCATGCTCGTGGGAGCTGTGGGTATCTTCTTCGGGTTCTTCTACTTGGGGGGAGACTCAGAACTCGCTCTCGCCGTCGTGGCGGCCACCACTGTGGGGGCCGTTGGGGTGCTGGCCTTCGTGCGCCACTTCTTCTTTCACAAGAGTGACGCGAAGCGCATGGGCTGGGAGACCGAACGACCCGAATGGGCGTTCGAGGTCGGCTTTGCCAACCTCGGCTTCGCCGCGATAGCTCTGGTGGCCGTCTTCGCGGGTCTCGGTATCAAGGCTCAGGCCCTCGGAGTGCTCGGCTACGCCGTATACCTCCTACAGGCGGCGATGCTCCACGCGCACGGCTACATCAAGAGCGAGACCAAGTCGCCGGCCAAGCTGTGGCGATCGGTGGTTGGCACCGCCTCGTTCGCGGCTATCATGCTGTTCTTCTCCATCTACGCTTTGGCGGGCGGCATCGCTACCGATGGCGACAACGTAGAAGCGACAAAAGCGGCCGAGACCTCTATGGCGACCGACATCGTGCGGTCAGCGCCGGTCGAGCGCGTCACCGTCGGCGACATCTCTGTCGGCTATCGTGTCATCGGTCCACTTTCGGAGGCAGCGGAGGCCAAGGACAAGAGCCCACTTCTTCTCATCATCGGCTCGAGTTCGACGATGGATATGTGGTCCCCGGCGTTGGTATCGGCCTTGGCCGCGGATCGCACGGTGATCGTGTTCGACAACCGGGGCATGGGCGAGACCACCAACACCAAGAGCACCTACGCTCTGAGCCAACTCGCCGATGACACCGCGGCCTTTATCACGGCGTTGGGGTATGACAAGCTCGACGTCATGGGTTGGTCGATGGGGGGTGACGTGGCGATCGATCTTGCCTTGCGCCATCCGCAGGTCGTCGGGCGACTGATATCGTACGCCGGCAGTGCTGGTGGGCCCTCGGCCGTGGGGCCCTCTCAGGAGGTCATCGCCGTGCTCACCGACACGTCGGGCGATCCGCAGCAACGGGAGATGAAGTTGCTCGAGCTGCTGTTCCCCGAGTCATATCGCACGGCACACCCGGACTACATGAGCACCTTCCCGATGCCCGTCGAGACGTCCGATGCGACCCAGATCGGCCTGCAGAACCAAGCAATCGGGGAGTGGGCGGGCGCACCAGATGG
>JAKAHF010000068.1 GCA_021815245.1 Actinomycetes bacterium | reverse complement strand
GCGGATCGCCGCTCCCCGAGGGCCAGGAGCAGGTCGTGCCGTTCACGGTGCTTCGCACCTTCTCGTCGGTCACCGACCTCTACACATCGAGCATGGCGGTCTGCGAAGACAAGCTCGTCATGACCGTCGGCGGCCAGGAGCGGCCGGCCCAGATCACGCAGTACGCGCTCGATCGTGGCTCGCGCAAGTGCGTGCAGAGTGATCAGAATTGGGCCTACGATCCCAAGATCGTCCTGAACGACCGGGTCGGCAACTATGGTCCGCTCTTCCCCGGCGGGCTTGCCGTCGGCGAGACTCTGTCGGCCTTCTTCAACGACGTCAACAAGGCGTTCGACGTGAAGGTAGCCGAGAAGATCGCCGACTTCGACGGACTGGGCATCACCGCGATGAAGATCGACGCCACCCGTCCGGCGGCCGACTACTACACGCCCATCGCCCAGGCCTTCCTCGGCAGCCAGGGCCTTCCCATGGAGATCAGCTTCACCCAGCTGAGCGCACAACTCAAGGCCAAGGGACTCGATCTCGAGGCCCTGCTGGGGGCGTTGGCTCAGGTCGCCGCCCCTGAGGATCTACAGGCCCTGCAGGCGATGACGCAGCAGCCGGTGAAGCTCATCTACCAGCAAGAGGGCGCCGACATCATCTACATCGAGCAGAAGACGGGTGCCACAGTCGGAGCGACCTTCGACCGGACCACCAGCATGCAGATAGATACCTCCGGCCTGGTACAGGCCTTCGGAATCATCAGCAAGTACGTGCAGGATCCCAACGTCGGACCGGCGATCCAGAAGGTGATGGCGGCGGCCGGCTCTCTGGCCGGTGCCACAACGAGCAAGGTCTTCAATCAGAAGATGAGCATCATCAAGTCGAGTGAAGCGAGCCTCGCGGCCGACGCAAAGAGCAAGTCGGGCCTCATGGGCTGGGCCAAGCTCTACATCCCGCTCATCATCGTGATCGTCGGAGCGCTTCTGGTTCTGTTCGCGGGCTTCGCTCTCGTGCGCGGGCGCAAGTCGGCATAAGCGCCGCATCTGGATCGTCCGCGATCGCATGACGTCGAGACGCGAGTCTCGCCGGCCGGCGACCTGATGACGCGACCGGGATGGCCGAAGATGTAGCGGCCATCCCGGTCGCGGTATGCTTGACACGGCAATGCCACGCTGTCGAATCGAACCCGAAGGAGCATGGTGATCCCGCAACCACCGAAGGCTCTGCTGCTCGATCTCGATGACACCATCCTCGACGACAGTGGAGACGTCGAGGACTGCTGGCAGCGGGCGACGGTCTCATACGCCCCCTTGCTCGAGACCACAGAGCCGGGCGAGGTGTACGCCGCGATCAAGCGGGCGCGGAGTTGGTTCTGGTCTGATGTCGAACGTCACCGCGTGGGCCGCCTCGACCTGGCCGCGGCCCGGCGAGAGATCGTGGGGCTGGCGCTGGCCGCTCTTGGCTCGAGCGACCAGATCGCGGCCGCGCACATCGCCGATGCGTACACCCGGTCGCGCGACGCGCGCATGCGGCTTCTGCCCGGTGCCCTCGACACCGTGCGTTGGCTGCGCGGCATCGGCTGCAGGCTCGCGCTCTTGACCAACGGCAGCGCCGCCGTGCAGCGCGGCAAAGTCACACGATTCGCGCTAGAGCAGCACTTCGACGCCGTTCTCATCGAGGGTGAGCTCGGATTCGGCAAGCCGGACAACCGCGTCTACGAGCTCGCGTTGCGCCGACTCGACGTCAAGGCAGCCGAGGCGTGGATGGTGGGCGACATCCTCGAATGGGACGTGACGCCCGCGCAGAGGCTGGGCATGACGGGAGTCTGGATCGATCTCGAGAACTCTGGTGTGCCAGACGGGGTCGAGCTGCCTCCCGATTTCGTCGTGAGCGGCTTGGCAGAAGTG
Organism: Actinomycetes bacterium; assembly: GCA_021815245.1. The sequence continues at coordinate 6,486 of JAKAHF010000068.1, read as the reverse complement.
CGAGGCATCGTCGAAGACATACTCCGCATCGAAGAGGGCCGCGCTCGCCATGCCGGTTGAAGGCCTCAGCCATCTGACGTTCATAGTCGGCGATCTGGAACGCCCCGCCAGACTGTTTCGCGAAGGGCTCGGAGCCGAGGAGATCTACGACAGTCGCGGAGAAGACCACTCCCTCTCACGAGAGAAGTTCTTCCTGCTCGGCGGCGTTTGGATGGTGGCGATGGAGGGCGAGACACCGCGCCACCGCTCCTACCGCCATACGGCGTTCAGAGTGGATGAGACCGAGTTGCCCGGCATCGAGGCGCGCCTGACCGCGCTCGGCGTGGAATTGCTGAGCGGCAGACCGCGCGTCGAAGGCGAAGGACGGTCGCTCTACTTCTACGACTTCGACAACCATCTCTTCGAACTGCACGCGGGCACGCTCGAGCAGCGACTCGAAGCCTACGGCGTAGGCCGCAACCAACAGGAGGAGTGACGTGAGCGACTCCCTGAGCTACTCGGCCGCGGGTGTCGACATCGACTCCGCCGACGCCGCGAAACGGCGCATGGCTTCGGCCATCGACCGTGGCGACCCTCGGGTCTTCAACAAGGTAGGCGCCTTCGCCTCGCTCGTCGAAGGGCGTTTCGCGGGTCTGAGCGACCCCGTTCTCGTGCTCAAGGTCGAGGAACCCGGCTCGAAGCAGAAGCTCGCGTTCGAGCTCGACCGGGTGGAGAGCCTCTGTGAGGACCTCATCAACCATCTGGTCAACGACGTCGCCGTCATGGCGGCGCATCCTCTCTACGTGCTTGACTGCATCGTGTGCGGGCGCCTCGACGCCGGCGTGGTCGAACGCCTCGTCGCGGGCATGGCAGCGGCCTGCCGGGCCCAAGACGCAGTGCTCGTCGGCGGCGAGACCTCCGTTCAACCCGGTGTCGTTCCCGACGGACTGTATGTGCTCTCGGCCACAGCCGTCGGGGTGGCCGACAGAACCGCCGTCTGCGACGGCTCGCTCGTAAGACCGGGAGATGCGGTGCTCGCGGTCGCGTCCAATGGGCTTCACACCAACGGATACAGCCTCGTGCGGGCTCTGCTCGAGCGCCGCGCCGAGCTGGCGCGAGAGCCGGTAGAGGGTGAGGCCTTCATCGATGTCATCATGCGCCCGCACACCTGCTACTACCAGGCCGTGCGAGGGCTCTTCGGCAACCCGGGGTTGCACGGCCTGGCCCACATCACCGGCGGCGGACTGCGCGACAACGTAATCAGAGTGCTTCCGCCCTACGTCGATGCCCGCCTCGACCTCTCGACCCTGCGCGTGCCCCCGGTTTTCAGCGTCATCGCCGAAGAGGGCCGCGTAGCTACTTCCGACATGCTCCGCACCTTCAATCTGGGCTGCGGGTTGATCGCGATCTGCGACGAGGCCACCGCGCCGACCGCCGTCGCCCACTTCGGTGCGCACGGCCACGACTGCTGGCAGGTGGGCACGATCGCTGAGGGCTCCGGCGAAGTGCTGTTCGACGGCGCCCTCGCACTCTAGAGACATGCGTCTCGAAACCGAAAGGCTCGTCCTGCGCTCGATGGAGGTCGAAGACATCGAAGCGATCATCGATCTCTGGACCGATCCCGAAGTCACCCGCTTTCTCGGTGGCCCCCGAGAGGCCGGCATGGTGCGCGACACCTCGATCGAGGACCTGGCTCAGCCCCCCGCCGGACCGTTCGGCCTGTGGCCCCTCATCGAGAAATCGAGCGACCGGTTCATCGGCCACTGCGGCCTGCTCGACAAGGAGATAGACGGCGCCATCTGCGTCGAGCTCATCTACGTGCTCGATCGTGCCGCATGGGGCAAAGGCTACGCGACCGAGATCGGCCTACGACTGCTCGACTTCGCCTTCGATGAGCTTGGCCTCGATCGCGTCGTGGCGCTCGTCGAGCCGGAGAACCTTCCCTCCAGGCTGGTGGCGGCCAAGGTGGGCATGCGCCACGAGTCGACACTAGTGCGGCCAGGCGGAGCGATCCGCGAGCTGTGGTCGATCTCGAGACCCGGCTAGACCAGGCAGCCGGTATCTCAGTCTGCCGGTCGACCGGCGCTCAGGGGGTTCGTGGCATCGCCGCGCCGTGGGCCTACCATCGAGAAAGCCGCGCCGACCGCGCAGAGAGCGGTGAACACCAGGAATGTGATGTGCACGCTGGTGAGCAGCCCCGGATAGTCCGCCGGGCCAATATCGTGCCGGCCTATCTCCACGGCAAGCACGAGGGCGGCGAAGCCTATACTCATGCTCATGCCTGCCTGTCGCATCATGGCGATGGTAGCAGTCGCCACCCCGACAAAGCGGGTCTCGACGCTACTGACGATAGCGTGTGTGTTGGGAGTCGCGAAAAGAGCCGTGCCCAATCCGACGAGGCAGAGCATCGCGATGACATACAGATATGGGGTCGAGAGCCCGACGAAGCTGAGTCCCAGTAGGCCGAAGAAGCAGATCACCATGCCGGTCGTAGCGACGTAGCGCGCCTCCATGCGGTCGGCAAGCCGCCCTGCAAAGGGAGCGGCCACCACCTGCACGAACGTCCCGGTGACGAGCACGAAGCCGGCCGTCTGAGGGTTGAGTCCCCGGTTGTACTGCAGATAGAGGCTCATCAGAAAGAGCATGGCCGAACTGGCGCTGTAGTTGATCAGCGTCGCTACATTGGAGAACCCGAACACGCGATTCCCGCGTAGTAGACCCACGTTGAGCAGTGGATCGGCGACCCGTGATTCCCACACGAGAAAGCCGGCGAGACCGATCAGCCCGGCAACGATGAGCCCCACACCAAGGACGCCGGGCAAGAACGAGAATCCCAACAAGACCGCGATCAGCGGCACCGCGTACGCGATGGAGCCGACCACATCGAAGCGTGCGGTGCGCGGTTCGCGCCACTCGATGCCCCTGAGTCTGTAGAGGGGTAGCGTAACAGTGATGAGCGAGAGCGCTCCCGAGATGAAGAACAGGCTCCTCCAACCGAGATTGTGAATGATGAGTCCTCCGAGCACCGGGCCGAGCGTGAGCCCCAGGTAGACTCCCGCGATGTTGACTCCGAGAGCCCTCCCCCGCGCTTCGGGAGGATAGGCGAGGATGACGAGAGAGGTGGCCGTCACCGAGCCACTGGCCAGGGCGATCCCATTGAGCGCCCTGAGCACAAGAAGCACGAGAGCCGAGGGGGCAAACCCGCTCGCAATCGAGAAGACCACGAAGAGAGCCTGGCTGAATACATAGACACGCATGCGGCCGTGCATGTCGGCAAGACGCCCCAGCGGGAGCAGACACGCTGCCGACACCAACACGTACGAAAGCGAAAGCCAACTGAGAAGCACCGCCGAGACGTGGAATTCGGATTCGATGAGCGGCAGGGCCACGTTGACCGACGAAGACATGAAGGTGACGAGAAACCCGCCGAGGCTGGCGATGAACAGTATGAGGCCACGTTCAGAACCGCGCAGAAGGAGTGGCCGCGTTGTTTGCGAATGTGAATCGGTCATCCGGCGTAGAGTACCAGCTCGACGCGCCCGCCGGCCCGCTTGACTGCCCGCCCCTCGGAGGCTAGAGTCTGCGCGGTGTTGTTGCGTCCTGGGGGGAATATGTCAAACGACATCGAGACCATTTGTCTTGCGAGCGTGAATAGCTACCTGCTCGGCACCGGCGATGGCTACGTGCTCATCGACACAGGCAGGCCCGAGAAGCGGAGCAACCTGGACGCGAGACTCGAAGCCGCCGGATGCTGCCAGGGAGACCTGAAACTCATCCTCATCACCCATGGAGACTACGACCACGCCGGCAACGCGACGTTTCTGCGCGAGAAGCACGGCTCCGTCATCGCCATGCACCGTTCCGATGCGGGTCGCGTCATGAAGGCCGATTGGAACCTCGGCATCAAACACAAGCCCGACAAGTTCCCGCTGCCGCTGCGCATGGCCTCGCACCTCTTCCGCCCTGGGCCGTTCGAGACATTCAGGCCCGACCTCTACCTCGAAGACGGGCAGAGCCTGATCGACTTCGGTCTCGATGCGACCGTTTTCCACCTTCCGGGCCATACCCGCGGGTCGGTCGGCGTGCTGACGGCCGACGGCAGTCTGTTCTGTGGCGATCTTCTCGACAACCTGATCGGCAGACCGGGTCTGCAATTCTTCATAAACGACATGGCCGAGGCCCGAGCGAGCCTGGAGCGCGTACGGCATCTCGAAGTCGACCGCGTCTATCCCGGTCACGGCAAGCCTTTCGAACTCAGCCAAGTCAAGTAGGCGCTCGATGACCCCCGGAACCTTCGCGGATACGGCCCGAAACGGTAGAGTAGACGCGGAACACCAAGTTCGGGAGGACACGTGAGCGACCAGATCGACCGCAAATCGCTACGACGGCAGTACAAGGAGACGGCACGTCCGGCAGGACTGTTCGTCGTTCGAAACGACGCAGAGGGAGTGCTTTTCATCGGCGCGAGCGGCGACCTGCCGAGCATGCTCAACCGGCAGCGTTTTCAACTTCAGATGAACACGCATCCCGACAAGACGCTGCAGGCCGACTGGAAACGCCTTGGGCCCGACGCCTTCAGTTTCGAGGTGCTCGACCGGCTGCCGCAGCCTGATGAGCCGCGCCCCGACCTGCGAGACGACCTCGACGCCCTCCTCGACATGTGGCTCGAGAGACTGGCCGGCGAGCAACGGCCACTGTATCCGATGTGTCTGAGAAGCACGCGCCTGCACAGGTCCGCTCCCCGGCCCCCGGCCTGAACTGATGACAGACATGGATCTCGGCATCCGCGATAGAAGAGCCATCGTCTGTGCGTCCAGCCGAGGATTGGGCAGGGCCTGCGCCTTGGCGCTTGCCGAGGCGGGCGTGCATCTCGTCGTGAACGGACGGCAGCCCGCGGCGCTCGAAGAGACTGCCGAGGCCATCCGCCGGGCCACCGGAGTCGAGGTCACTCCCGTCGTCGCCGATATCAGCACCTTGGAGGGCCAAGCCGAGGTGCTCGCGGCCTGTCCGCGGCCCGACATCCTCGTCAACAACAACAGTGGGCCGCCGTTCAGGGACTTCCGTGCCCTCGACCGCGCCGCCATGCTCACTGGGGCCACCATGAACATGGTCACGCCAATCGAACTCATCCAGCAGGTCATCGACGGCATGGCCGATCGGGGTTTCGGCCGCATCGTCAACATCACGTCGGTCGGCGTCAAGATGCCCCTTGCCGGCTTGGACCTCTCCAGCGCCGCCCGCGCCGGCCTCACCGCGTTCGTGGCCGGCGTCGCCCGATCGGTGGCCGACAAGAACGTGACCGTCAACAACCTGCTGCCCGGGTACTTCGACACCGAGCGCCTGCGCCAGGGCTTTGTCGCCTCGGCCGAGCGCACGGGTTCGTCGGTAGAAGACATCGTGGCCGAGTGGCATGCGCGGGTGCCGGCAAAACGGTTCGGTGACCCGGCCGAGTTTGGACAGATGTGCGCATTCTTGTGCAGCGTGCATGCAGGCTATGTCACGGGCCAGAACATCCTCATGGATGGCGGGCTCTTTCCGGGGAGCTTCTAGGAGGCTGTTGAACAACGAAGCCACGGCCCCCGAGGCACGCTGGCCGGCGCGATAGGGCGTCCTCAGTCGACCGCGAGCATGACGTTGCTCGCCTTGATGACCGCGTAGGCCTCGGAGTCCTCCTTCAGATCGAGCGATTCAGCCGACTGCCGCGTGATGATGGCCACGACCTCGATGCCAGGGGCCACTTCGAGAACGACCTCGGAGTTCACGACACCGTGCCTGATCTTTGTGACTCTCCCCTTCAGAACGTTCCTCGCGCTCAGCTTCATGGCTGCTACTCCCTCGTTTTGTAGACTCTGTAGGCCTCCATGAAATGGGGGAAGCCGCAGGTCGGGATGACAAGATACAGGGCGTGAAGGATCTCCTCCTCCGAGGCCCCCGCCTCACGCGCCTTGGCGATGTGCGTGCCGAGCGCGGTCTGACGATGGTGCGCCGCGGCGATGCCCAATTTGATCAACCAGCGCGTCTTTTCATCGAGAGGGCCGCCGTGCTGGTGGATGTACTCCCCCAACGCCTCGTTGCGCTCGTAGATGTCGGGGTGCTCCTTCTTGAACTCTGCGAAAAGCGGACGCTTGTCGTTCATGACGCTCCTCCTCGCTGACTCCGACTCCCGGAGCCGTCGTCCAGTCTTTCTCGCGCTGACTCTATCAGTCCCCAGGGCAGCTGACCATGCTCCGCCCGCTTGCACATCGTTGCTCGTTGAGCCACAGTGACAAGCAACGAATGGAGGAGCCATGCAGCTCAGAACGCCGGTCTTCCTGCGAACAACGATCGTGGCCGCCTTCTCGCTCTGCCTGCTGCTTGTCGCGTGCGGCTCGCCCGGCGCCACGAGCACCACCGGCACGCCGGCAGGTACCCACGTGATCGACTCCGCGGCCCAGATACTCGCCGCGGTCAGCACCATACCGAGAGGCGCCGTGCCCGATCACTTCGAGAACGGCCAGACGGCCAGAC
>JAKAHF010000067.1 GCA_021815245.1 Actinomycetes bacterium | reverse complement strand
TGAAGGCCGACCATCATGATCACCGTCGGCGGACGCGGTGAGAACGTCAGCTTCGTCGAGGCCGAACCCATGAGCGCGGTCAATTCTTCGTTGACGATCTTGATGAACTGCTGCGCAGGCGTCAGGCTGCCGAGCACCTCGGCGCCCAAGGCACGTTCCTTGACCTTGTCGACGAACTGCTTGACGACCTTGAAGTTGACGTCGGCTTCGAGCAGCGCCAGCCTGATCTCGCGCGCGGCCCGCTCCACGTCTTTGTCCGTGAGCTTGCCTTGCCGTTTCAGGCCGTCAAACGCGGTCTGCAGCTTATCCGAAAGGGATTCGAACACCTGTCACCTTGTCTCTACTGGGCACCGCTTCGCACGCCTCTTCTGGGCCGCGAATGAGGCAGTTTACTCGCCGCCGGAGGTCCCGTCAAACGCGCCGGCCCAGGGAATCGTCGAACAGGAGCGACGCGAAGTCGTTCGCGTCGAACGGCTGCAGACTCTCCATCTTCTCGCCGGTGCCGATCAGCTTGATGGGCACCTCCAGCTCATGCGACACGGCCAGGGCGATACCACCCTTGGCTGTGCCGTCCATCTTGGTGATCACCACGCCGGTGATATCGACAGCTTCCTTGAACATGCGCGCCTGGATCAGGCCGTTCTGCCCGGTCGTCGCGTCGATCGTCAGCAGGCATTCGTGCGGCGCGCCCGGCATGCGCTTCTCGATGACCCGACGGACCTTGGCCAGTTCGTTCATGAGGTTGACCTGCGTATGAAGGCGACCGGCCGTGTCGATGATGACGACGTCGGCTTTGCGCGCGGCCGCCGCCTCGATGCCGTCATAGACGACGGCGCCCGGGTCGCCTCCACGTTCATGGTGCACCACTTCACACCCCACGCGCCGGCCCCACTCGAGCAGCTGTTCTATTGCCGCCGCCCTGAAGGTGTCGCCCGCCACCAGGAGGGGTTCCTTGCCAAGTTCCTTCAGGTGGTGAGCGATCTTGCCGATCGTGGTCGTCTTGCCCGTGCCGTTGACTCCTACCATCAAAATGACCGCGGGTTGGTGCGCCACATCGATGCGTGTGTCGGCCTCATGGAAATGAGCCGCCGTGATTTGCCGCAAGCGATCGACCAAGTTGCGTGAATCCTTGATCCCTCCGGCGTCAGCCTCCTTCTCGAGCTGCTGTACGATCGAAACGGTGGTGTCGACACCGACATCGGCAAAGATCAGCGCCTCTTCGATGCGCTCCCAGAGGTCTTCGTCGAATCTGTCGAAGAGCACCGACGAGAATTGCTGCTGCAGGGCCTTGCGACTCTTGGCCAGACCATCGCGCAGCTGCGATAGCCAGGTGCTTCTCCTCTCTTCGGTCGCGGCAGGCGACCTCTTCGCCGCTTCCTCCGAGACCCCGATGAAGACCTCTGCCCAGTTGTGACTCAAAACGGGACTCCCCTTTCGCCCTACACCTTGACCAACCGTCGCGACAGTATGCGCGACGTGCCGTCGCTTTCAAGCGTCACGCCATAGAGAGTATCGGCAACCTCCATGGTCTGGCGCTGATGCGTGATGATGATGAACTGTGTCTTGTCGCGGTACTTGCGCACGAGCGTCAGAAACCGCCGGATGTTGATGTCGTCGAGCGACGCCTCCACCTCGTCGAGGATATAGAACGGACACGGCCGGGCCAAGAACAGCGAGAACAGGAACGCAATAGCCGTCATGGCCTTCTCGCCGCCCGATAGCAGCGTGAGGCTGCGGGGCGACTTGTTGGCGAACTTGACCTCGATGTCGATGCCGGGAGCCTGCTCAGCCTCTTCCTCGCCCACCTGCCCATCACTCGATGAGCTATCGAGTGTGGTCTGTCCGGCGACCCCGTCGCCGTCCGACCCGGCGCCACGGGGGCGCTTCGGCTCGGTCAACTTGAGAGAGCCTTTGGCTCCGGGGAATACCGAGGCCACCACCGACGAGAAGTGCTGTCGTGCCGCCTCGAAGATCTCGGCGAACGTCGTCTCGATATGGTCGTCGAGCTCGGTGATGACATCCTGGAGCTGCCTGAGTGAGGCCTCGAGGTCACCGCGCTGCTCGGCAAGGAACTTGGCCCGCTCCTCCATCTCGGCGCATTCCTGCTCGGCAAGCGGGTTGATCGGGCCGATGCGTTCACGGCGCCGCTCCGCCCGCTCCACCGCGGCGGCGAGCGACTCAGCATCTTCACCGGCGAGCTGCCCCTCTTCCACGCCGCGGGGCGACATGTGCCGGCGCCTAAGCTCGGCCAGTTCCTCTTCGAGAGCAGTCGACCGGTCGTGCAGCAGCGCCTGTGTCACCCGCAGATCGGTAGAGCCTGCGGTGACCCCTTGCATCTCGGTCTGTATCTGGGCCTCCGCCCCGCCTCGGTCTCGAATCGCGCCGGCGACGAAGTCGGTCTGCTCACGCGTGGAGGCAAGCGACTCCTCGAACCATGTGGCTGCCGCCCGCCCTTTCTGGGCCACCGCGTCGGTGACCCGCAGTAGTCGCTCGAGAGCGGGCAAGTAGACTTCGAAGGCCGCCACGCGACGCTCGTATCGGACGGTCTCCTCGTCTGCGGCCCTCTTCTGAGAAAGGGCGCGGGCACGATCGTTCTCTCGCGACCGGCAGCGCTCACGCAGCCTGACCTCCACCAGAGCGGCTTGGCTCTTCTTGTCTTCCAGCCGTCCCACCGTCTCGCGCATGCCCACCAGTTGCGCCTGCAAGGCGCGCAGGTCGGCACGGGCCTTCTCCACCTCGGCCTCGCGAGACGCGATGGCCTGCTCGACGGCCACCAGGTCGGCCCGGTACTTCTCGGTGAGGCCACTCTCCCTCTCCCGGCGGCCCTCGACCTCAGCCGACTGGGCGCGCGCCTGCTCCATGCGGCGGGCATGTAAGTCGCAATCGCCTGTCTCCGCAGTCAGCGACCTGCGTGCGTCGTGCAGCTTCTGTTCAAGATCGCGATAGAGGGCCTCTGCCGCCGCGAGTGTCCCGGCGACCTCGGTCGCCCGGTCAGCCGCCGCCTGCCGCTCAGCCGTCACCTCGTCACGCTCCCGTGCCACCGCTTCAAGCTCGTTACGCGAGCGCAGTACGGTTTCGGCACCGACCTCTTGGCGGCGGGCAGCGTGTATGCCCTTCTGAAAGACCTCTCCCGACAGGGTGACGAACTGCCAATCGGCGTGCGTGCCGACTCCGTCGCCCGCGAGCAGCGCACCGGCTCCCGGAGCCACAGTCTCACCGGCCGGTCCTCCGCCGTCGGAGCCCACAACGATGGCCGTGGGTGGCAGCAATCTCCGCAGGGTACACAACAGTCCCTCAGGCCCCGACACCAGATCCCAGATGTTGGTCGTGCCCTCGGGAGCGTCGGCGGGTGTTCGCCCGCCCCTCTGCGGGCGACCGCCTGACGTCTCGTCATGCTCGGCGCTCAGAGCCTCGAGTGGACCGGTGACTGCCAGTCCCTCGATCACGCCGGCACCCTCGGGGGCCACGGCTGCCTGCGCCAGAGGACCGAGAGCAGCAGCCAGAGCGCGTTCATACCCCGGTTTCACCGTCAACATCTCTGCGAGAGAACGCCAGCCGGTGCCGGCCACCAATAGGTGCCGCACGCCGGCCGGCGCACCTTCACGGCGCGCAAGCACGTCGCTCAACACGGCCTCGCGGGCCTGCAGACCCGCCAGCCGCTCCACCAGAGCGGCCTCGGCCTGTCCCGCGTCGTCGGCGGCTTCGCGCGCATCTTCGCGTGCGACGGCCGCGGCCCGCAGCTCAGCCTCGGCCCGCTCCATGGTCACGCGCGCCGCTTCGGCCTTCCTCTGGAACTCGACGGCCTCGGCCTCCATCTGTGCCAATCTCGCAGCGGCACTCTCGGCAGCCCCCGCCAGTTCGGCGCCGACCCGGCCGCGCTCGTCGATCTCCCTGCGCAGGAAATCGCGGTTCTGCAACCCGCGCGAGCGTACCGACTCTAGCTCGAACACCTTGTCTTTCAGGTCTTCTTCGGACTTCGCCGCCGCGCGATACTCGGGCAAGGCCTCATCCAAGCGCGCCTTCAGCGACTCCGACCAGCCCGCCACCTTGTGCAGGCGCTCCTCGTCGGCGCCGACAGCCAGAGCCTCGGCCAAACGCTGTGCGGCCGCGGTGGCTTCGCTGCGGGCCGATGCCAGGCGTCGCGAGGCTCGATCGAGCTCTCCTTCGGCTCGGGCGAGACGCTGTCGCAAAGCGGCCGTTCTCCCCTCCATCTGTTCAGCGTCGGCTCGCACCCGGTGGAAGGCGGCGCTCAATCTCTCCCGTTCGGCGAGAGCGGCAGCGAAGCGTTCTTCCTCGGCCGCACGTTCTCTGCGAAGGGCGGCCAAGGCATCGGCGAGCTCTTGCATACGTGCCTCGCCGACCTCGATCTCCTTCAGAGTGACAGACGAGGAGTCGCGCGCCTCGACAAGCGCGAAAAGCACGGACCTTGCCTTCGCGAGCGCCCATTCCTCGGTCGCCTCGGCATGCTTCTCCGCAGCCACCACCTGCTGCCGTAGCGGCCGCAGGGCCGACTTGACCTCGCGCTCCACGTCTCCGACCCGCAGCAGGTTCTGCTTGGTACGCGCCAGCTTCACCTGAGCTCTCTCGCGCCGCTTCTTGAAGCGCGCAAGCCCGGCGGCCTCTTCTATGAGGGCGCGACGGGCCTCGGGAGTCGAGTTGAGGAGCGAGTCGACCTTGCCCTGACTGATGACGCTGTGCATCTCGCGACCCAGACCCATTCCCCCGAAGACGTCCTGCACGTCGAGGAGTCTGCATCCCGAACCGTTCAGGCGATACTCCGACCCCGAGTCGCGAGTGAGGCGCCTCGTGACTTCCAACTGTTCGAAGTCCAGAGGCAGAGCGCCCGAGCCATTCTCAAACACGAGACTGACCTCGGCCACCGCGCTCGATTTCCGGCCGCCTGGGCCCGAGAAGATCACGTCCTGCATGCTTCGCCCGCGCAGATTGGCAGGGCTCTGCTCACCGAGTACCCAGAGAACGGCGTCGGCGATGTTGCTCTTGCCACTGCCGTTGGGACCGATGATGACCGTGACTCCGGGTTCGAACAGGAGCTCCGTAGGTTTGGCGAAGCTCTTGAATCCCCTGAGGCACACCGACCGAAGGTGCACCATGTCAGTCGGCCGGACCTGTTTCGGTCAGCGCGGCGAGGGCCTCCCCGGCCGCGTTCTGTTCGCTCATCTTGATAGTCGTGCCCGACCCACGGCCCCGGACGACACCGCTCACGCTCACCTCCGACGTGAAGACCCGGGCATGCGGTGGCCCCTCCTCACCCACGAGGCGGTAGACGGGCTGGACGCCCCGGGGAGCGAGCAACTCCTGGAGGGCGGTCTTGTGGTCGACGTGCGCCGTGGCGGCGAAATTGATCTGCTCCTCGAAGGCATCGATCACGGCGAGCTTCGCCTGCTCGAACCCGTGCGTGAGAAAGACGGCCCCGATCAGCGCTTCGAGCACGTTGCCGAGGATGGTCTGGTTGGCGACGACTTCACGCCGCTTCGCTTCGGGAGCCGGGGCCTTCTGAAGCATCAGATCGGCGATGCCCACCCGCTCGGCCACCTGAGCACAACTGGCCCGGCTGACAACGAAAGCCTTGAGCCTCGCAAGCTCCCCCTCGCCCGACTCCGGGTACCGCTTCCACAGCGTCGAAGCGATGGCCAGACCAAGGACGCTGTCGCCCAAGAACTCCAGCCGCTCGTACGACTGGGTTCGGATGTCGACCCAGGAAGAATGCGTGAGCGCCTTTTCGAGAAGATCCGGCGGCAATTGCCCGACCAGCTCGGTGAAAGTCGAGCCGTCGCTGGGCCGCAGACGCTGGGAGCGAGGCGGTCGCTCGAAAAGACGTGCGGGGACTGCCCGCACGATCGCTGGCAGTCCCCGATTGCCCACTTCGATCCTGGTGGAAACTAGACGCGGGCGGCGATGAAATCCACCGCCGTGCCGACAGTCGTAAGGGTCTGGGCTTCTTCGTCGCTTATCTTGATGCCGAATTGGTCCTCGAGCTCCATGATGAGCTCCACCAGGTCCAGGCTGTCGGCGTCAAGGTCATCCGAGAACGAAGCTTCCATGGTCACAGCGTCCGCATCCACACCAAGCTTGTCGATCAGGATGTCGCGCACCTTAGCGAGGATCTCGTCTTTGCTCATCTGCTACTCCTTACCCAGTTTCCACGTCAGCATGGCCGGACGTCCGGCACCCGAGCGAACGCCGCCATTGTATCAACGGTGGTCAGCCAGCGGCAGAGTCCGAAGCCTTGGTCATGCGCTCGAGCTCCTCGTCGACGGCCTCGAGCACTCCCCTGCGTAGCGCCTCCGAGCCGAAGCGGAGCGCGTTGGCGATCGCCTTGCGCGACGAGTTTCCATGGCATATCAGCACCAGACCGCGCACACCGAGCAGGTACGTGCCGCCGTACTCCTCGGGGTCGAGACCGCCCCTCAGCCTCCTGATCGCCGGCCTCAGCAGAAGGCCGCCCAGCTTGGCCCGGCGGTCACTCGAAGCCGCCTCCCTCAGCCGCGTGAACAGAGCCGAAGAGCAGCCCTCGAGCAACTTCAACGCCACGTTGCCGGTGAACCCATCGGTGACCACGACATCGGCCGTGTTCTTCAGAAGATCGCGCCCCTCGACGTTGCCGACGAAGTTGAGGGGCGACCTCCTCATGAGTTCGTTCGCGGCCCGGGCCAGCTCGCTGCCCTTCGAATCCTCTTCGCCTATGTTGAGGAGACCCACGCGCGGGCGATCGTTGCCCAGCACCGTACGGGCGAACGCCGTTCCCAGCATGCCGAACTCCAGCAGATACTCCGGGCGGCAGTCGGCATTCGCCCCAGCGTCAAGAAACACAACGGGGCCGCGCAGACCGGGCAGTGTCGTCACGATGGCCGGCCGCCGGATGCTACCGGCCCGCTTGACGATGAGCAGGCCGGCCGCCGTCATGGCGCCGGTGCTGCCCGCCGAGATGAACCCTTGCGACCGGCCTTCGGCCACCGTGCGCGCGCCTACAACGATCGACGAGTCGGTCATGTTCTTCACAGCCGACGCCGGTTCATGGTGGGAACTGATGACCGTCGCGCTCGGAACGATCTCGATGTTCGAGCTATCGGCTCCGGCGAGCAGCGGCTCGACGACATCGGGGCGGCCGACGAGCAGAACACGCAGGCTGGGCGACGCGACCATGAGCGCCCCGGCGACGATCTCCGCCGGTGCGTTGTCGCCACCCTCCGCATCGAGGGTGAGCGTCACCACGCCGCCCCCCTGGGGTTCAGGCGCACCATGCCCTTCACTGCCTTGCCTCACGGTCTCTCCTTGTCGCCCGTCACGGTTGGTGAGGTTGAGAGACTGACTGTCTCACAAAGCCGCGGCCATCGGAAGAAGCAGCCACCGTCGTCTCAAACGACGGCAGGTGCGCCTCGCGAAATATCGTCCCGGCTCCCTAACAAGAAGCCTAACAGAGACTTTACGCAGGACCCGCTAGAATGTAAGCATGACAAGGTGCATCGGAGAACTGAGCAAGCTGTCAAACCCGCTCTAGCGCCGGGAAACCAGACCGAGAGGCCGCGCGTCCCAAGCACAGGAGTCTCAGAGGGCTTGCATCACGAACGTTTGTTCGCTACAATAGTGAAGACCGAATGCCTCGGTGCCCTCTATTGACTCAGCACATGCCTCAGAGTATACTACTGAGGTTTGTTTTACCAATGGTATGCAAAGAGAAAGCCTAAACCTACCTTTAGGATAGCGGAGACCGTGCAAAGAGAAAGCGAAATAAATACGATCGATGTCCGGGCCATGATAGACGTCCAGGATCTCCTCCAAGTCGGCCAAGAGCGTGGCTACGTCACGAGTGACGAGATCATGGCGCTCGTCGAAGAGTTCGACATGACCATGGAAGAGATCGAAGACCTCTACTCGCAGCTGTTCGATCAGTCCATCGAGATCTATGAGCAGAGCCCGGTTGCGCAGGGTGCGCTGGAGCCGACTGAGCCGACCCTCGATCTGTCCATCGAGACCGTCACTCATGACCCGCTTCGTCTTTACCTGAAAGAGGCCGGCGAGATCCCGCTTCTCACCAAGGACGAGGAGATCGAACTTGCCAAGCGCATCGAGGCGGGCGACAAACGCGCCAAGGATCGCATGATCCAGTCGAACCTGCGTCTGGTCATCTCCATCGCCAAGAACTACTACACGCAAGACATGGACCTCCTCGACCTCATCCAGGAGGGCAACACCGGTCTGATCCGTGCTGTGGAGAAGTTCGACTACCGCAAGGGCTACAAGTTCTCCACCTACGCGACATGGTGGATCAGGCAGGCAATCACCAGGGCCATCGCAAACCAGGACCGCAACATCCGCATCCCGGTGCACATGATCGAGAATATCAACAAGATGGTCCGAACCGAACGCAAGCTGCTTCAAGAGACGGGCAAAGAGCCGAGCGACGAC
>JAKAHF010000066.1 GCA_021815245.1 Actinomycetes bacterium | reverse complement strand
GGCCGATAGCTGGCGCCCGACCTGCACCGACGAAGCGGCCGCGCTCATGAGCCCCGGCGATACCGTCCGGATGTACTGGGATGAGGATCCCGACGACATCATCGACGAGACGGTCCGGATCCTCGAGATCACCCGGGACAACCGATCGGCGCCGGCGACCCTAGTTGTCGGCGATCGCGTGAAGTCGCTACCCGCTCGCCTGGCCGCCACAGCTCGCAAGGTGGCGGCTGTATTCCGTACCAGATAACACACCACCAGCAAGGAGAAGAGCATGGCTGATCAGACTGTGCCCGTGGGGGCGGAGGGTCTCCCCAAGGGCCTCGCTGACTTCGAGGGCGACGAGTCCATCATGGGCGACTATATGCGCGAGTACCCGTTCCCGGCCATCGCTGGCCACGGCGAGCGCCAGGGCTCGGCCGCTGCCGTCCAGCTCCCCACCCTCGCCTGCAAGATGGCCCGTATCGTCGCCTGCGTCTCCAACGTGGGCAACGTGTATCTGGGTAGATCGAACGCAGTGACCAAACCCGACGGAACCACCGATACCACCACGGGCCTCGAGCTCGCGCCCGGCGCCGACACCGGCTGGTTGCCCATCCAGAACCTCAATCTGCTCTGGATGATCTGCGACAACGCGGGTGATGACATCACGTACCTGTGCTTCTAAGGAGGGATCATGCCTATTCGTAGAAGCACGTTCTACCCGGCCCAGCGGCAAGCGTTCTCGAAGGCTGGGCTCGTCGCTCTGCATGCGCCGGTGCTTGGGCGGAACCTGCTCCCGCAATCGGAGACCTTCGATGCCTCGTCGTGGACGAAGACTCGCACGAGGGCTTTCGGTTCGGGTTCGGTGGTCAACGCGATCGCCAACCCCGTCAATGGCGCCGTGACGGCTGACCTTCTAGTTGAGGACAACACCGCCGGTAACAGCCACTACGTGTCCGGTAGTCAGTTGTTGCCCTCGGGGGTGTACACCTTCTCGGTCTACGCCAAGGCGGCCGGCCGGTCCTGGCTCTACTTGTTCATGAATCCGGACGTTCGCGGAGCCTACTTCGACCTCGCGAACGGAGTGGTCGGCAGCACGACCGGGGGGGCCAGCCGGAACATCGTCTCGCTGGGGGGAGGTTGGTACCGCTGCTGGATCACCGCGACTATGACCAATCCGGCGTACTACAACGTCTTCATGGCAGAGGCGGACAACGACTACACCTACGACGGCGACAACGCTTCCGGGGTCTACCTCTTCGGCGCCATGCTAAACGAGGGCGTGACTCCGCTCGAATACGAGAAGACCACCGACCTCCAGCGCATCCGCAACCTCAAGTACACGGGCAAGAACCTGCTGTGGCGGACGGAGGAGCTTTCGAACGCGGTGTGGACGAAGACCCGCGCGAGCATCACTCCCGATGCCGTGGCCAACCCGCTTACTGGGGCACAGGATGCCGACAAGCTGGTGGAAGATTCAACGGCGGCGAACACGCATACCGCCAATCAGGTGATAGCGAACAGTCTCATCGCCGACGACACAACTGTGGTTGCATCGTCTTACGTGCGCCCGGACACCCGCACTCACGTCGCTCTGGTCATTGCAACCAAGGCCGGCGTCAACAAGATCGCCTACTACCATCTGCATGACGCAGGCGCGACTTCTGGAGTCTCTGCCGGCTATGTCGCGACGATTGAGGCCGTCAACGCGAACTGGTGGCGCATAAGCATCTCCGGGTCGGTCGGCGCAGGCGCCTCGAACCCGAACGTCGCTGTCTTCCTTGCCGATACGTCGCCCACTTGGGCGTACAACGGCGACGGCATATCGGGGCTCTACGTCTGGGGATTGCAGCTCGAAGAGGGCAGTGAAGCGACTAGCTACGAGACCAGCCAGTTCAGCTTCCACCGAGGTGCGACTACGGCGGCCGAAGCGTCCGACCCGGCGCTCGTTGGCGCCGGCCTGCTGTTCGCGACCGATGACTATGCGCTGGCCGGGAACGACGTTGCGCAGGCCATGAACGCGCCCTTCGCGAAGCTCATGGCGGGCAAGTTCAACGGCACGGTGGGGAGCATCTGGAGCATGGCGGCGACCGGAGCGGCCGACCAGTACATCCGGGTGGCCTACAACGGCGCAAACAAGGTGATGATCGCGGCTAAGGCCGGCGGGGCGGAGACGACCTCGGCGGACCTCGCGATCGACGGGGGCGCCCATCTCGTGCTCGCGCTCGAATCAGACGGCGACACGCTCACGCTGACGAACCTCGCGACCGGCGCCAGTGTCACGCTTGCGAATCCCGACCCGGCAGGTACCGCTCGGTGCTGTCTGGGAGCTACGGGCGGCTCGGCTGTGGCCAACATCGTCGATGCCATGACCATCTGCGCAGACATGCGCTTCAACAAGAGGATCGGCGCTGTCAACACCCAAAAGGCTCGGCGCTACCTGCGCGGGATCTGCGGGACCAAAGGCGTGACGCTTTCCTAATTCCGGCCATCAGCCCGACCTGATTTAAGCTAGAAGAAAGGTGCCCCGGCGCTGCGCCAACAGCCCGGGGCGTGACTCACAAGGGGGTCCCCATGAGTACGCTCAAGCGTACCGCGTTCGCGGTCGTTCTCGCCATCATCCTTATGCTCGCGATCGCGCTGCCGGCACAGGCCGTGACCTTCCAAGGAAGCGACGCGCAGCACCGTGAGATGTCCCGCCAGGTCGTGACCTACAAGCCAGGTCTGCTCGCGTTTGTGGAGTCGGTCTACCCGGCCTTCTACGTCAGGATCTCGACGCCGCCGGCCATGGCCGGCCATGCGTGGGCGGGATACATCGAGTGCGACGGCGGCCGGTCGTTCCCTGCGTTCACCTACCAGGTGGCCCACGAGTTCGCCCACGAGGTGCAGCTCGCGGCCGACAACTCCGGGCGTCACCTAGATGGTAAGTGGCTCGACCTGCTCCGCAGCCGCGGCTACACGGACGAGCAGTGGACCTGGTCGACCAGGGGAGACCTTGCCAAGTACAACCCCTGGGAGTGCTTCGCCGAGAACATGGCCCGGGCCTACTGGAGCCCCTACTACACCGGGCGGGCCACGCCGAACACTTTGCTGGTGTGGCTTAGCCGGGCCGAGATGACTTCGTTCCTCGCGAGCTGCGGCATCACGCCGTAAGCGATCGCTACATCCACAGTCGCAAAGCGGCCCCGGCACTCAGCGGTGAGAGTGACCGGGGCCTTTGACACAAGGGGGTGATCCTTGCGCACCACAAACCGTAGCACGCTCGCTGCGCTTCTCTGCATTTTGCTCGCGGCGGTGTTCCGTGGGCCGCTGTGTGAGGCCGGCTGGCGGTACGTCTACAGCCGGAGGTTCGCCACCACGGGGGAGATTGCTGCACTCGCCCATACACCCGACGCGCTGAGGAAGAGGGGGATTCTGTGATCGACTTGCCGTTGTGGGCGGCCATCATCGGGTACGTCATCGGGATAGCGGGGGCGTTCGGCGGGGCGCTGGCCGTGGCGCGCTCCAAGTACAAGGCCAAGACTGCCGAAGAGCGCGAGAAATACATCCAGGCGCTCGAGGACCGAACCAAGCTCCTCGAGGCGAAGGACGAGCAGCAGACAAAACTGGTGCATGAGCTCAAAGGCCAGGTAGACCTCTTGACCCGGATGGTCATGGGCCGGTGCCCGTGGGCTGATATCGATCCAGAGAATGGGCGCTGCCGGAACTGCAACCGGACGGCGATGCTGGTCGCTGAGTTCGGGGGGAAGTGATGATCATCATCGAGCGCGGCCCCTGTAAGAAGTGGGCCGCGAGCCTCTCGCCCATCAAGCCCTGGGGTGTGCTCCTACACACGACGGAGGGCGGGAGTAAAAGCAGCCTTGACGATTTGTTCATCAACTGCCGCCGCTACGACGGCATAGTTGACGGCCGACCGCACTACACGACCGTCTCGGTGCACTTCGCGATCTACTCCGACGGGGAGATCCGGGCCTACGCGCCTTGGAAGCCGGGGAAGGCCTGGTACACCTACCACGCTGGCAAGAGCTACCTGGACGGGCAGAGCGGCGTCTCGCGCGTGCTCATCGGGATCGAGATCCAGCACCGGCAAGGTCAGCAGTACCCACGGGTGCAGCTGGACGCGCTCAAGGGGTTGCTCGCCGATATCCAGGCGGCCTATCGGGGCGAGCCTTACTGGCGAAACGTGCTCACCGAGCACTCAATCGTGGCGCCTGGCCGGAAGATCGACCCGACGGAGCCGTGGAACAAGATCAAGGCCGAAGTGTACGCGGCCTGGGAGGGAGAGCAAGACATGACCCCTGAACAAGACAAGATGCTTCGCCAGCTCGTGCTCAGCGAGTACGCGCGCTCCTTTGACGTGAGGATCCTCGAGGCCAAGATCGACGGCCACGAAGACGTTGTGGCCGAGATGAGGAGAGCCAAAGAGGAGGCAGTGGCTAATAGGCGGAAGGAGCTGAAGTTGTGAGGCGCCGACGCCTCATCCTGCTCTTGGTGGCCGCGTCGATCGCGGCCTTTCTTGTCTTTGGGGGAGCAGCCTCAGCCGGCCGGTACGTGACGCCCGCAGTCATGATGGACGTGGAGATCCTCGGGCCGCACGACTCGGAGATCTCCGGCGAGATGGTGCAGAACGTGTGGCGCTGGTACGGGATCCCGACCAACGTCACGCTCGCGATCGTCGGCGCCGAGACGTCGATGGGCGACCCCGAGCTAGGCGGCGAGCTCGTCGACCACTTCAACTATGGTTGTCTCCGCTACGGCGTGGGTGGCGTCCGCGTCTCCGAGCTCGCCTCTGGTCACGTCACCGTGCGCGGCGTCGAGTGGTGGAGTTTCCCCGACATGCGCACCGGCATGATGGCGCTCGGGCGGTACCTCAAGCTCGGGCCCATGAGCAACCCCGGCTACTACCGGCAGTGCTTCCGATCGACCGACTGGGCGCCCGCGTTTGCCGCGGTCTACTACGGCGCCGAGGTGCCCGGCTACTGGTCGTATGTGGCTGAGCTCCGCACGATCGACGCGAGGGTGACGACGATCGCTCGGACCAATGGCTACCTGTGGTGACATCTTCGCGCCCTGTCGGCTACATCGACGCCTGCGCTGGCGCTTCGGCCGGCGCTCCTGTGTGACCTGCCGCCTCAACTACCTCGAGGCAGTCTGTCCGATCTTTCAGTCCAGGTTCCTTCGGGCCCTCGGGCCCGTCGACGTGCAACCACCGCAGAAGGAGGTACCCAGTTGAAACGTCGCGTCCTTGTGTTCGGCCTGATCGTGCTGGTGCTCGTCATGGCGCTCACGCTGCTCGTCGCTCCGGTGGCCCTCGCGGCCTCGGACGACGGAGCGGTGAGCGTCGAGGCGAACCAGCTTTGGGCCTTGCTCGTCAGCGTGGCCGTGCCCTTCGTCACCGGGCTTCTGGTGCGAAGGTCCTGGGCCAAGTGGCAGAAGGCCCTCGTCGCGTTCGTACTGGCGGCCGTAATCGGTGCCGTCACCACCTACGTCGCTGGCAACTGGAACGGTGATGTCTGGGTCATTGTGCTCGCCTGCTTCGGCGCGGCCCAGACCACCTTCTACCTCGTAGTTAACAACGTTCCCGGCCTCAAACAATGGCTGTACGATCAGTTCGGTGGCGCGGCCTCGACGACCGTGCAGAGGAAGTAATGCCCGGCTGAGGCTAGACAGATCATCCTACTCGTTCATCCCTAGAGGCCGAACGCCTCTTGACTCATCGAGTCAGCATCCAGCCCGCCACGGGACAGACACCGAGGCGGGCACGTAGCGGATTGGAGCAGCGGCCCAGCTCGCGAGCCTCATAAGCTCGAGGTCCTCGGTTCGAATCCGAGATCCGCCACCTGTTCCCACTCCCTCCTTGCTGCCCCTCTCCTGCGTCTCGCCCGCGCGGGGGAGGGGCCTTCATGCGTTGGAGGAAGGTGCTCCCGGAATCCAGATGGGCCAGCAGGCTACTGAGCCGTCAGCTCGAGCTGCGTCACCGCCGGCTTGGGTCGTGCCGCTGGCTTCCGAACCAAAAGCGGATGATCAGCGACGCCGGTTCCCAGTCCAAGGAGACTGCGAGCGTCTTTGTCCTTCTTGCCGTCGTCGAAGGTGTTGAACTCGCTGCACTCGTAGACTATCGCCGTGGCGAGGTGTATGGCATCGGGAGTCGCGATCTTACCTTGGCCGTCGCGATCGTCGAGAAGCTGATAGTAGTTGCGGATGACGCTGGCGAGCTCGGCGATCGGATAGGTGACATCCACGAGCAGCACGTTGGATCGGTCCATCACACGACGGAACTCCGCCGCGGCCGCCTGCTCAATCCTACACTCAAGCATCTCGGAGATGGTGATCACTGACGTCACCAGGGATGCTTTGCCCGTATCGATCTGGTCGACGTACTCTCGGACGCCCTCCATCTCCCCGGCAGGACGGATCTCATTTCGGATCCAGGCGAGGAAGACGCACGTGTCCCAATAGAAGGTCGACTTAGGTCCAGCCATTCCTGGCCCTACGTACCGCGTCCTCGGATGGTTCTCTGGAGTCGTCGGGGCAGGCCCCGTGGAGGCTACCCAAGGTCGGCAGCTCATCATTCGGCTTGAGTGCCTCGATATGCGTCACGTCTACTTCATTGGGAAACCGCGCTCCGGAGCGATAGCGCGTGATCCCGTGCACGCGGACATGCTTCCCGACGGCCGTCGTCGCCTCTTCCTCCATCCGCTTGGGGAAGCGGCATTTGACCTTGGATGGTCCGATCGTCGGGTAGATGTTGAAGACGTTGGCGCCCCCGTGGATGTTGATGGACTCCAGTCTTCCCTCAATGGAGCCGATCGCACTCGTTACGGGGGCAAGCGCCAGGCTGATCTGTTGGCGCAGCGCAGGGGAGAGGGGGATGACGTTGTTGCCGACGGTCAACGTGGCGTCCGGCACAGCCTTGCCGATCTGAGCTGTCAAGTCCTCGAAAGCCTCGAGCACGCTGTAGGGCACATCCGGCTTTTCCTCGGGTCTCTCGATCAGGTTGCGAACCCGGCCGATGCCAGTCATGACCTTCTCGCGTTCGTCCCGCTTGGGGTCGCTCGCCAGGAGCTGGGCGGTCACCACGTACGGGCTCGCATGGCTCAATCCGACGATTCTGACCTGGACGCTGTGACCGCCGGTGGCCTCGCGATCGGCCTGGCGCACCGTGTTGAGCATTGCCTGTAGGAAGTGAACGAGGTCGCCCAACTGGATATGCCCGTCGGCGTCGACGGGGCCTTTGAACTCCAGAGTGATGAGGTACGGCTCGTCCAATGTCTCCCCCGCTCGCTCCGTGGCCGAACGAGCTTTTCACATCATGCGCCAGACCAGGGTTTCGCGCAAGACCCCGCCTATCCTTCTTGTCTGCCGCTCCGGCCGCTGCTGCATCGTCATACACCGACCAGAGAAAACCCTGCAAACCGATTCATGTCGGCAGATACTTCAAGTCCGGGTCCCGCCACCTCACGTCCGCTCCGGAGGAACGGCCGCACCGGCCCACCAGTTCAACGGTCTCTATCATCGGGGGCAAGGTCTTCTAGGTAGCGACCGCTTCTAGGCGTATCCACCCTCGAGCGGCGGCATCCGCTGGTATTCAGCCTTGGCTTCGATCATGGCCCGGAGCTTCTCGAACCACGCCAGAAGCGCCCTCGCTTGCTCAGTTCCGCCGAACTCCCCGTGCTCCCAGTAGATGGATTTCCTCACGCCGCCCGCGAGGATGTCCAGCCGATAGGATATGGGAGTACTCGCAGTGATGCCGGTGTTGGTCGAGTCCATGTTCGAGGGGTAGTCGAGGATGCGCATGGCGCGCAGGTCTTGATAGAGACTGGCGAGTTCCTTCTCGGTGAGGCGCATTTGCACTGTCGGATTGGGCTTCGATTGGCTGATGATGTCTTTCTTGAACGTGCCCTCGAAGGTGTCGATCTCGTTCTTCCCATAGGCGCCGTAGGCTGCCACGAAGCCGAAGTCCGCAGGCTGCTCGATGGATAGCTGCGCGCCCGATGTTGTCGATGTCGGATTGGCCGGGCCGCCGCAGCCAACGCTGGGGAGGCTGATCATAGCCGCAAGCACGATGGCAACGCAGCGGCCGAGAGGGCTCCGTGCTCCTCGCGAGGTGTCGTCACTCATTGCGATCCCCCTGTGTTGGCCTCGTGAGTCAAGGCCTTTCGCATCGCAGCCATCATAGCCGGCCAGGACTGCGGGCGACGAAGCAGGACAAGATCGAGAAGTCGCGGTGGGTTCATAGGGGCAAGGGCACAAGGCCCGCATACGTGCACCGGCGATCTCTACGCAGCCGTTGCTTCACTGCATGCATGGTGGTAGTGTTCTACTCTGCGTAGCAGAACCAGTATCGTGAGGGTGGGACATGACTGGACGACGCTGGATTCCCAGGGGTGTGCCGTCCCTTGTTGGAATCCTGGTACTGACGATCGCCGCGCTGATCTTTGGAGCCATCGCGTTCACCGTCGAG
>JAKAHF010000065.1 GCA_021815245.1 Actinomycetes bacterium | reverse complement strand
GGGCAGCACGAAATCGGTCATGCCCTCGGTGTACTTCGCTTCGTAGTCATAGAACTCGTTGTGGGGCACGAGCTCCAGAATGGGGAGGGCGAGAACGCGTCCCGGTTGCTCGAGCACGCCGACCGTGATCTCGGTGCCTGTCACGAACCTTTCCACGAAGACGGCGCCGAACTCAGTGCGCCCGTTCTCGAGGCTCGCTCGCAGCTCGGCCCGATCGTGGCATTTGGCCACCCCGAGACTCGACCCTTCTTCGACCGGTTTCAAGATCGCCGGCAGGCCCAAGGTGCTCTCGACCTCCTCGATGATCGCATCGAGGTCGTCACCCTGATCGACCTCGACGTAGTCGGGCGTAGGAACGCCGCTGCCGCGCACGACCTTCTTCGCGGCGATCTTGTTCATGCCGAGAGCCGAAGCCAGAACACCCGAGCCTGTGTACGGAATGCCCATCAGCTCGAGCATCCCCTGGATGGTGCCGTCTTCGCCGAAACGGCCGTGAAGCGCCAGAAAGGCCACTTCGACCTTCTCCTCGTCGAGACGCTGGGCGACATCGCGCAAAGCGTCGATCGCGACAGCCCGGTAGCCACGTGATTCCAATGCGCGAAGGCAATTCTTGCCCGACCTGAACGACACCTCACGCTCGCCCGACAGACCGCCCATCAACACTCCGATGGTCTTGGTCTTGAGATAGGCACGAGCCGCTTCGGCATCGTGCTGGCGGGTCGGTTCGTTCATGCGGGGAACTGTACCATAGGGCGGCGAAGGTCCGATCCTCGGGAGGTGAGCGGGGCCCGCGGGGCTACCCGGCGGCGGCCCTCGACCGGTCGGCCACGGTCACGCTCGAACCGGCGACGCGCCGGAAGGCGTCGGTGCTTTGAGCGCCGGCCTCGGCCGCGTACATCAGATCGTCGGGAGTGAGCCCATCGGCAGGCGCCGCGGCCCAGCCCACTACGCATTCGGCCCGGTGCCCGTCTATGAGGTGTTCGCAGGCTCTCCGGCCGAGTCCCATGGCGAAACTCTCAATGTCGTAAGGATCGAGCAGCTCGAAGGTGTTGTCGCGCAGGGTGCTGCGTGTGCTTCCTGATCCGGTAGAGAAGGCGAACGCCACTCGACCTCCCGGAAGAACGAAGTCCTGGGCATCGGCGCCGAGCAGGCGCAAGCACCGGCGGACGATGGTACTCACCATGTGCTCGGCCGCTTCCTCACCGTAGTAGGCCCTGACCTCGTCGAACCTCACGATACGCAGCACGACGAGCGCGAATCTGGTGCGTGTGGCTTCGTACACGTGCAGCCGTACGCGGAGGGCCCGTTCGAGAGGCGATTCGACCACCTGAGGCGCGGTTTCGCAAGCTGTCGCCTCGTCGGCTTCTGCGTTGCGGTAGCTGCGTCGGCCCTCCCTGCGGTCGACCCAGTAGCTGGTGAGAACCCCCGCGACACAGACTCCGAGCAAGGCGCCCCGGATCGCTGCGGCTGAACTCCAGACGAGCACCGGGAGGAGGATGGCAGTGTCGGTTGCGGAGAGCAGGTAGCCGAGGCGCCTATCGCCGGAGAAGTTGCGGGTCAGACGCAGGGACCACAGGGAGTAGGCGACGAGGAACATGATGTAGAAGATCCAGACAGCGACAGAACGTACGCCGGCCAGCGGGGGGCAGATCAGGCCGATCAATGTCAGGAGGACCACTCTCGCCCGAGCTTTGTGATGCTCGGTGACACGCGCACGCCTGGCTGTCAGCTGTCCCGTCATGTGCCCTCTGTTGCATTGTACGTCAGATGCAATGAGTTTGCAATGACTGTTGCTAAATTGACTTTGTGAAACGCCTCCGTACGCCAGAGGTGGAGTTTGCACGCTCTTAGAGTACCGCTTGCGACGACGAAGAGCCAGGCGTTCGACGTGGGGCGCGGGTTGTGGCCGCTGCTACGGCACGAGCAGTATCGGCACGCGAACGTGCCGCGATACGCGGTAGCTGACGCTCCCGAGGATGAGGTCCTTTGGCTCGTAGCGGTTGCGGCGGCCCATCACGAGAAGATCGGCCCCGCTCGACTCTATCTCGGAGAGGATGGTCTCAGCGGGAGGGCCGACCACGGCCTTGATCTCAGCGCCGACGCCGACTTCGCGGAGCAAGGCGATCGCTCCCGCCAAGGAGCCCTGGGCGAGGCGTTCGATGTAGGTGCCGATCGCGCGCTGGTCCATGTTCGCCGACAACATGAGGTGCTGCGGCACAGACACCACCGTCACGATAACGAACTCTGACTTGTAGCGAGCGGCCATTTCCGCGGCGACTCTGACCGCCCGAAGCGACACGTCGGTGCCATCGACGGCGACCATTATGCGGTCGAAGATCAAGAAGTCCTCCGATACCCGGTATGCCAAAAAGTGGAGGATACCGGGGTCGAACCGGCGACCTCCGCCGTGCAAAGGCGGCGCTCTCCCAACTGAGCTAATCCCCCGAACTGCGCAGGCTGCTGTACGGCCGTGTTGCGCCGCGAAGACCGGTCGAAGACAGGTAGTGGGCCTAAGTGGAGTCGAACCACTGACCTCACCCTTATCAGGGGTGCGCTCTAACCAACTGAGCTATAGGCCCGCGCGCCGGGAAGTTTATCAAAACCTGGGCGGGAGGATGGCACGTCTCTGCTGAACCAGAGTAATCTAGGTGGTGACATCCCGAGCGAGGAGACCATGGAAGGCTTCGAGAAAGTCAGCGTCTACGGGGTCAGCTTCGACGTCGCGAGTAAGCAGCCTATCGTACTTCTCAAGGTCGAGGGCAAGAACCGCTTCCTCCCGATCTGGATCGGGCATCCAGAAGCTGCGGCCATACTCATGAAGCTTCAGAACGCCGAATTGCCGCGGCCGATGACCCACGACCTGCTGGCCTCAGCCATCGAGCGCCTGTCGGCGAGCGTCGAGAGCGTTTTGGTGACCGAGCTTCGTGACAACACGTTCTATGCCGTTCTACGACTGGAGAGCGGCGGCAACGAGATCCAACTGGACTCCCGACCCTCAGATGCGATCGCGCTCGCGGTGAGAACCGATGCGCCCATATTCGCAGCCGTAGAGGTACTCGACGCCAACGGCATCGAATTCGCCCAGGAAGTCGAGGATATCGAGGAAGTGGTCAAGGAGTTCAAGCAGTTCCTCGACGACGTGTCCCCCGGCGACTTCTAGCCGCAACGGTTGCATCCCGGCCGGCCGGCGGAGCACCACCGACGCGACCGGGTTCATAGCGGTACTGGTGCGGCGCGCTGCCGGCACGATCGCCGATGACCGGGCCGCGGCGTCGCGGGATCAGGAGACGAAGCTACTTCGACTGCCGCTCGCTGAGGGCCGCAGCTTCCTTCTTCACCAGCTGTAGGAGCACCCCGAAGATCTCCCGAACAGTCTCGTTCGACAGGGGACCGCGATTGGCGCGGCACAGATAGGTGATGACCCAGTCCTCTTGCGCCGCGTCGTAGAAACTGAAGCCGTGGCTCTCTTTGTAGTCTTTGAGGGTCTTGACCAGCTGGACCCTTTTGTTGAGCGCCTCGAGGATCTTCAGATCGTTGTCCGAGATCTGCTCCCGGTATTGTCTGATGACCGGATCGGTGTTCGGAGTCTCCACTTCGCCTCCCGCTGTTTCAAATGAGCTACGTAGGCTACCGCACCGGCGCCGCTCTGACCAGAGCTGCCGGCGCCGCGGCCCCGGTCACCTGCGATTGTCGAAACGTCGAGAAGCGTAGTCCGAACAACGGCGCACGAAGCGAGAAGCCAGGCCCGGCCGCGCCGAGAGATGGATGAGGGCTGTGGTGCACACGAGCGAGTCACCGGCTAGTCCGTCGAACCCCCCCGCGGTGTCGCCGGTGCCGATCCGCAGCGCGGGCTCGGCTCGGTCGCCCGGGTCTCTCATGTCGGTGGTCTCGGCGTCGGTGAACAGCCAGGCCGGAACGCTCTCTCCTTGCGCGAGCAGCAGATTGTCACGGAGTGCCGTGACATCCATGCGCACGGGCTCGTTCAACTCCCAGAGGATCTCGGCTTCCGCGGGGACGACGCCCGCGAGGTCGGAGGT
Organism: Actinomycetes bacterium; assembly: GCA_021815245.1. The sequence goes on along the minus strand of JAKAHF010000065.1, from coordinate 4,430 downwards.
TCGGCCAAGCAGGTCTTGCACTTTGTCGAGCAGGAGAAGGGCGCCGCCGCCGAGGGCGAGTGTGGGCAGCCCGGCTCGGACTCCCTTGGTTATCGAATCGAGCAAGGACGTGTTCATAGCGATGTCGGCCAGCGCCGAGGGCCAGGTCGTGCCGGCCAGGACCAGTCCGGCGGCATCGTGCGGCAGCACCGCGTCTTCGAGAAGGTCGAGACGCCGCACCTGGGCTCCCGTGGCCCGCAGTACTTCTATGGAATCGCGGCTCCAGAGTCCGAACCCTTTGCCACCGGCGACCATGACGAGCGGTCCGCCTCCGCTGCGGTCGGTCAGCTGGTTCTGAGAGGGCAGGAATCCTCGCTGACCCGCCAACGTGACCACGCCGCGCAGATCGACCTGGCGCGCCACCGCGTCGAGCATGTCCGGATCGAGAGGAAGACCCCAGGCGCCCGGAGCCGCGGCACCCCATTCAGGCCCGTCGCCCGCGAACAGGCACCCGACGATCGGTACGTCCTGGCCGGCGAAGATCGGGCGAATGAGATCCAGCTGCTGCTGGTCGGCGACCCCGGTGAGCAAGACCCCGGCGAGGTTGATCGTATCGAGGTGCGTCCGAAAACCCGCCGCGAGAAGGCGCAGACCGTTACGCCATTCGCGGCAGTCGACCGCCAGCAAGACCGGGCAGTCGAGCAGCCGGGCGATGGTGGCCGGCGTCCATGCAGCGTCGGGCGGGTTGTCGAGCACTCCCCAATCGGTGGAGAGCAGCGAGAGCTCGGCCCCGCGGGTGGCCGCTTCGTACAGTCCCAGCAAAGCCTCTTCGCTGTAGAGACCGGCGTCGAGAAACGATGAGCCCTCCCAGCGGTCCCAGCAGGCCGCCGGCCCGACCGGGCCGAGATGGTGGTATCGCACCTGCTGCCCTCGGGCGATGAAGAGCTCGGCCAACGCAGCCGCGACGGCATCGGCCAACGCCGTGCGATGGGTCGGAACGAGTAGTAGTCGCGGTGCCGACATTCGACTCCCCCTCGCTATTCAGCCGCGGCCCGACCAGCGTGACCGAGCACGGCGTCCGGACTCCTGCCGGGCTGCGGCTCACCGGAGTCGGCTGAGGAGCGAGGCGCTACCTCTCGCGACTGATCAGGATGAGCCTCACCAGCTGCAGGATGGCCATCAGGGCGGCGGCCACGTAGGTGAGCGCAGCGGCGCTCAACACCTTCTTTGCACCCTCTAGTTCTTCGCCCATGAGGATGCTCCTGTTTTCGAGAAGGGTCATCGCCCGCCTGGAGGCATTGAATTCGACGGGCAACGTGACCAGCGTGAACAGCACGGCGGCAGAGAACAGCAGGATGCCGACCGTCATGAGCAAACCGCTGCGAAAGAAGGCCAGACCCACGAAGAAGAGAAGGAAACCGCCGTAGTTGCCGAAGTTCGCCACCGGCACGATGGCGCTGCGCAGCCGGAAAGCGGCATATCCCTCCGCGTGCTGCATGGCGTGACCGGCTTCGTGGGCGGCAACGCCGAGCGCCGCCAGCGAGTTGCTGTTGCCGACCTGCGGGCTGAGGGTGAGCGAGCGATCACGTGGATCGTAGTGGTCGGACAACTTGCTGCCGGCGACCTCTATGCCCACGCTGTTCAAGCCGGCAGAGTCGAGCAGTAGCCGTGCCACCTGCGCTCCGGTGAGCCCCCGGCGCGACGCGACCTGCGAATACCGGTTGAAGGCCGAACTGACCTTCGCTTGGGCATAGATGCCGAGAACCAGTGCCGGAACGAGGAGGAGCATGGACCAGTAGTAAGAAGCCATTTTGGACACCCCTTATTCGTCGTCGACCTGGTCGTCCTCCGTGTTGTCATCCAGGTCGGTGTCGACACCTTCTGCTTCGCCGGTCTCGTCGCCGGCGTCATTGTCACTGTCTGAATCGTCGGCGATGGAAGCGCCGAGGTCACCGGTGACGTCACCGTCGAGGCCCATGCCCGGCACTCCTCCGCCCTTGCCGCCGTTGGAACCGACGAGCCGGGCCATGCTCGACACCTTGTCGGCGCCCCTCAGATTCATGACCCGCACGCCCATCGTGTTGCGCCCGGTAGTGCGGACGCTCTCGACCATGAGACGGATCACCGTGCCGTCCTGGCTGATCAGCACCAGTTCGTGGTTGTTGCGCACGGTCGCGATGCCCACAAGGTCGCCGCGGTCGGGGCTGTCTTTGATAGTGAGTACGCCCTGTCCGCCCCGCTTGTGCGTGGGATAGCTCGATACGGGGGTGCGCTTGCCGAATCCACCGCAGGTGACGCAGAAGATGTCGGCGTCGTCTTCGGCGACCGCCATGCCGAGCACCGAATGGTTCTCGCCGAGCCGCATGCCGGTCACTCCCATCGTGTTGCGCCCCGTGGGCCGCACATCGTACTCATGGAAGCGGATGGCCTTGCCTTCGCTCGATACCAGGATGAGGTCGTCATGCCCGCTCGTACTCGCCACGGCAACCAGCTCGTCGTCGCCGTCGAGGTTGATGGCGATGATGCCGTCGGCCTTGAGCGTAGTGGCATAGTCGAGAAAACGCGTCTTCTTGACGATGCCGTTTCTCGTGGCGAATACCAGGTACTTCGCGTCGGTGTAGTCCTTGGTCGCGATGACGGCCTTGATCTTCTCGCCCGGCGCGAGCGGCAGCAGGTTGGCGACGTGCCGTCCCTTGCTTTGCCGGCTCCCGAGCGGGAGCTCGTGCACCTTCTGCCTGTATATCTTGCCCCGCGAGGTGATGAACAGCAGGAAGTGGTGCGTCGTCGTGATGAAAAGGTGCTCTATGTAGTCGCCTTCTTTGAGGTCCATGCCCATGACGCCTATGCCGCCACGGTTCTGCGTGCGATAGGTCGAGACCGGCAGACGCTTGACATAGCCCGACGCCGTGATGGATATGACCATCTCCTCGACGGCGATCATGTCTTCGATATCGATCTCATCCTCGGAGGGGACGATCTCGGTGCGGCGGTCGTCGCCGTACATCTGCTGGATCTCGAGCAGTTCCTCTTTTATCACTTCGTAGATAAGGCCCTCGTCAGCCAGTAGGCTTTCGAGATAGGCGATGCGTTCGAGCAGGTCGCGATGCTCCTCTTCGAGCTTGTGCCGTTCGAGCGCGGTCAGGTTGCGCAGGCGCAGGTCGACGATGGCTTGGGCCTGCTCTTCGCTCAGGCTGAAGCGCGCGATGAGATTGGCCTTGGCCCCCTCGGTGTCCTCGCTCGAGCGGATGATGCGGATGACCTCGTCGATGTTGCCGACCGCGATCAGCAGCCCTTCGAGGATGTGGGCCCGCTTCTTGGCCTTCTCGAGCTCGAACTTGGTGCGCCGCACGATCACGTCGCGCTGATGGGCGATATAGTGGCGCAGCATGTCACGAAGCGACAGGGTCTTCGGCACGCCTTCAGCCAGGGCCAGCATGTTCACCCCGAAGGTGGATTGCATGGCTGTGTGTTTGTAGAGCTTGTTGAGCACGATCTTGGGTACGGCTTCGCGCTTCAACTCGATGACGATGCGCATGCCCGAGCGGTCGGACTCGTCACGCAGGTCGGAGATCTCGGAGATCTCCTTTTCGCGCACCAAGTCGGCCATCTTCTCGATGAGCTGGGCCTTGTTGACCTGGTAGGGGAGTTCGGTGACGATGATGGCCGTCTTGCCCTGCTTGATCGGCTCGGAGTGAGCCCGCGCCCGCACGATCACTCGGCCGCGCCCGGTCTCGTAGGCCTCCCTGATGCCCCCGGATCCCATGATGATGCCGCCGGTTGGAAAGTCGGGGCCCTTCATGTACTTCATGAGGTCGAGGCTGCTGAGGGCCGGGTTCTCGATCAGAGCCACGCACGCCGAGATCGTCTCCCGTAGATTGTGCGGCGGGATGTTGGTGGCCATGCCGACCGCGATGCCGGAACTGCCGTTGACGAGGAGGTTCGGGAACCGTGAGGGCAGCACCGTCGGCTCTTCGCGACTCTCGTCGTAGTTCGGCTTCCAGTCGATCGTCTCGGCCTCGATGTCTCGGAGCATCTCGGTGGCGATGCGGCTGAGCCGGCACTCGGTGTAGCGCATGGCGGCCGCCGAGTCGCCGTCGACCGAACCGAAGTTGCCGTGCCCGTCGACCAGGGGATAGCGAATGGCGAAGTCCTGGGCCATGCGAACCAGCGCGTCGTAGATGGACACGTCACCGTGGGGGGGGAAATTACCCATGACGTCGCCCACGATGCGCGCGCACTTGCGGTAGGGCCGGTTGGGCTGCATGCCCGAGTCGTGCATGCCGAACAGCACGCGCCGGTGCACGGGCTTGAGGCCGTCACGGACATCGGGCAGCGCGCGGTCGACGATCACGCTCATGGCGTAATCGAGGAACGACTGCCGCATCTCGTCGGCTATCTCTACCTGTTCTATGCGGCCTTCGAGCGTTTCCATGGCCTAGGCCGCCGAGCGA
>JAKAHF010000064.1 GCA_021815245.1 Actinomycetes bacterium | reverse complement strand
AGAGGCTCCAGGCCGCCATGAGAAAGAGGAAGGCTGAGATCAGTCCCACCACGATGGCCAAACGGAACGTGTCGGGGTGCGACACCATCGTCTCGTAGACCTGGTCGCGTCCGCCAAGCCCGAAATGACCCAGCCTGTCGGCAAGGACCATGGCCAGGATGAAGCCGAGGTAGCAGCCGCCGGCGATCCTCGCCACGACGCTTGGTGCTATGAGCCCCGTCTTGGAATGCATTCCGTCCTCCTCGTAGTGCGACAGCTGTCTGCCGTCGCACTACGAGTGTGACGTGCGCGAGCGGGGCACGAATCAGCCGGGTGGACAGTCTTGCGGCTGGCCACCCGGCCAGGGAGCGTTCACGCTATGTGAGACGGTGCCCGCTGTGTGGCTCTCGCTCTACTGCGGACCTTCTCCGTGGGCGCCGTGGGCGCCTTCCTCGCAGTAGTAGCTGCCTTCGAGGTCGTACTGCTTGTACACCGCGCAGCTCGCGCACAGGCAGCCCTTCAGGGCGATCTCCGTCGCGCTCCTGCCCCTGGAGCAGAACAGGCCGCTCTCGCCGGGGTATGACGGACAGTTGCCACACTCACACCGCGACGTGTTCTCCGGAACGTCCCGTACGATGGTCATGAGACACCTCCTAGGAAGGCACTCCGTGGGCTCCACTCCAGTATAGGACAGGCCCGAAGGCTGCGGGTGACGAGACGGCGCGCCTCGACATGCGCGTGATGATTCCCCCCCGATACTGCCGGTGCCGAACATGCCGTTCGATCAGGGGGCCTATCCGGGATCTTGGTGCTGGGGGTGAAGATCAGTGACAAGTTGCTGGGGCGTGAACGCTTTCATGCCGTTCGGAACGCGGGATCTCTGCTCGTTGTCCAGGCTGATCAGCGCGGCGTCGTACCTTTGCGCGACCGCGACGTATACTGAGTCGGCGCCTCCCAAACCCGTGGCCAGCAGAAGGGCGATGGCCTCACTGACGAGGGCGTCATCAACCGGCACGAAAACCGTACCGGGTAGGCGCTCGAGCCTGCGGATGATTTCTGCCGCGAAGCGCGCGTCACCCGTGCCCCTTCTCACAGCGGCGGCCACCTCCGCTTTGGCGAGCGTCGGCAAGAAGACCGGCACCTCGGTCGCGCCGAGTAGGCGGAGGAACAGCTCGCTCGACTCGGAATCGCGCTCCCCTGGTATGGTGGCGCGGGCGAAGACGCTTGCGTCTATCGTAAGTGGCCCGATCATCGCGCTACCGTCTCATCTGTCTGAGGATCTCCTCTGCGCTCATGGGTGAAGTCCAGTGGTTGCCTGCATCCAAGAGCATATCGGCGAGCTCGTTCCACGCCGCCCGGCGCTCTTCCACCCCTGCCTCCTCACCAGGCGAGTACGGCGAGATGACCGCAACAGGTTCGCCCCGGTTGGTGATCGTGTAGCGGGTGTTGTTCTCCTGCACGTCTCTCGCAACCTCCGACAAATGGATCTTGAGTTCGCGAAGACCGATGCGAGGCATGAGAGGCTCCTCAAGAAGATGTGGTGCTTTCTGCAACCTCATTATACCTCGCAGCGGTTTCGCGGGAACTCAGCCACGCAGTATGGCGATCGCGAACACGCGCCGGCAACGAACCTTGGTTGCACCTTGCCTCCCGGTTCACATGGGGTTTGAGCCCGACAAGCGGAAGTCGTAGCATGGAGAAGCGGCATATCGCTCGCGCATCCTCAGCAAAGTGGCGAATGTGGAACTCCCGAGGGCTTGACATGAACGAAGAGACTGGGCAGGGCGGGCTCACAGGCGGTTGGCACGTCTCGATCGGGGGGACGACGTACGGTCCCTACGAGTGGGCCCACGTCGTCGCATGGGTCCGCGAGGGTCGGATCGGGCCGGATGCTCTTCTTTGGCAGCCGGGCTTCGCGCAATGGATTCCCGCCCAACAGATACCGGGGTTGTTCGTAGAAGCGCCATCGCCTAGCGCTCCGGGGGCGGGCGGGCCGCGTAGCCGCCGGCGTTTGTGGGGAATCGTCGCCGGGACGGCCACCGTCGTCGTCGCCGGGGCCGTGGTCGGCATCCTGTTCGGCACGGGCGTTCTCGGCCACGACACCGCGAAGGAAGAGACCGCGAAAGAAGAGACCTGGGTGTACGCGGACGGAAGCGGCGACTTCCCCACTCTCGAAGAGGCCGTGGCGAACGACCGGTCCGGGTCGGTAATTCGCCTGGGGTCAGGCACGTTCACTCTGACCGACAGCCTCTCTATCACCAGGGATCTGGTTTTGGTGGGCCAGGGGAGCGACGGCGCCACCGCTACCACCGTAAGCTGCGCGGGAACGGTGGTGCACGTCGGCGACGCGATGCTGATCGCGACCGGCATCGACTTCGTATGCACCTACTCGGGTCCCAATCCGGCCAACGTCGTGGAGGCGGAAGACGCCAAGGTCGACCTCACCGAGTGCCGGTTCACCGGTGGCAACATCGGCGATACGCCCGACGGGGACGAGTATGTCGCCTTCAAGGGCAATGGTCTCTACTTCTACGGCACCACCACCGGCACGGTGAAGGGCTGCGTTTGCACGCTCAACGACCACGACGGCATAGCTGTCGATGAAGAAGCCGAGATGACGCTCGAGGGCAACGAATGCACCGACAATGGCAGCAGCACCTACGGCGGTTGCGGTATCTCGGTGAGCGGCAGTGCCATCTGCACCCTGACCGGCAACACCTGCGACTCCAACGGGTCTTGCGGCATCGAGGGCAATGGCGAGGTCGAGATCACGGCCATCGACAACCTGTGCAGGAACAACGATGCTTCGGGCATCGAGGTCGACTTCGGGGGTGGCGAGTTCACAGGCAACACCTGCTCCGGCAATCGCATGGTCGGCATGCTGATCTTCAACTCGTTCGCCAAGGTGACTCTCCAAGGCAACGATTGCTCGGCCAATGGCGAGGCCGGCATCGACGTGTTCTTCTGCGTTTCGTGCGTGGTGCGTGACAACACCTGCCTCCGCAATGGCACCAACGGCATCGAGGTCGGCGAAGGCAACGACGCCACCATCTCGGTCGAAGAGAACGAATGCTCCGAGAACGCCGAGGCCGGCATCTACTTCGGCCAAGGCTCCACGGGGACAGCCGCGAACAACGAGTGTGCGCGCAACACGTGGGGCATCCACGTCGACGGCTCGGCGACCCCGACACTGGGGAAGAACAACCTTCACGACAACGACACCGACCTTGCCCAGGAGTAGGAGCGCAGAACCCCGGCCAAGAGGACCGCGAACAAGACGGCTCTCTAGCGGGCGCGCTCCGGGTCGAGCCACCGGATGAGCGCCGGCACGGCCGTGAGGGTGGCCGCGAGCGCGAAGACCACGTCGATGACGATCACGATGCCGAAATCGCGCAGGGCGGGGAACGATGAGGCGATGAGCGCACCGAAACCGGCCGCGACGGTCAGGGCCGAAGCGGTGACGGCCCGGCCCACCTTGACAACCGCCTCTTGCATAGCGTCGGCGTGAGCCGTCCCTTTGCGTCGCTCTTCCCAGTAGCGGCTGAGCAGAAGCACCGTGAACTCGGTGCCTATGGCGATGACCAGCGCTCCCAGCACGGCGGTGAGGGGGTTGAGATCGATGCCCGCCAGCCACATGAGGGCGGACGACCAGCCGGTCACGAGCGCTATGGGCACCACGGCGACGAGCGCTCTGCGCCAATCGCGATAGATCAGCAGCAGACCGAGCAGCACCACCAAGATCCCTACCACGGTGATGAGGCCCCGGTTGGTGGTGAAAGCCTCGACCGTGCGGGCGGTCAGCGAGATCATGCCTCCCGGGGTGAGGCTCACGCCCGCGGGCAGGCCGGTCGCGGTGAGGAGCTCGTCGAGTAGCACGTTGAGCTTGTCCATCTGCATCTCGCTGAGGCTGAAGCTGACCGAGACCTTGGTCGCGTCGGTCGATATCAATCCGGCGCGTATCTCTGACGGGATCGCGGCCAGCGCCGCGCTCACGGCCTCTTTGGTCGGCGCCGGATCACCCGCTTGGAGTCCGAGAGACGTGGTCAGACTGCTGGCCCCCGTGACCTCGGGATGGTTGGCGAGGATCTGAGCCTGAAAGTCCGCCAGCCACACCAGGAATTCGGGTGAAGTGGCGTCGGGTGTCTGCACCATCACGGGGAGCTCTACCGTGCTCCCGATGATGCCGCGCGCTTCGTTGAGCGCGACCACACCGGGGGTGCTCCTGGGGATGAGTTTCTCGAGGTCGGTCTGCACGTTGAGGTCGCGGTCGATGACGAACCCGAAGACGGCGAACGCCACCGACACCGCCATCACCCACACCGCGTATCGCCGCGACCAGCGCGCCACGGCCGGGAGCGCCGTGCCAAGATAGAGCCAGTCCTTCTCGAGCAGCCTGCGTGCGCGGCCCTCGGGGAGGTCGGATGAGACAGACCGGGGTTTCCGGTCGAAGCGGTAGAGAAAGGCGTTGAGCACGAAGAGCGATAGGGCGTAGAGCACCGCGGCCCCGACCGCCAAGAGCACGCCGAAGTGCTTCACGGCGGGTACGGCCGAAAGGAGAAGCGTGACGAACCCCAGTATCATCACCGCGACGGCGACGCCGACCGTCGGGGCGATGTGCGAGATGGCCCCGAGCAGCGCCGTCTCGGGTGCTTCGCCGCGGCGCATCTCTTCCTCGTAGCGGTTGTGGAACTGGATGGCGAAGTCGACCCCGAGCCCGATCAAGACCGGGAGGCCCGCCACGGTGACCAGCGTCAGGGGGATCCCCACCGCCGCGGCCACGCCGAACGTCCAGAGTGCGCCGACGAGCACCAGTGGCAACGACAGTAGTCTCCACCGGGCCGGGAAGGCGATGAAGAGGATGACCACCATGAGGACGACGGCGATCGCTCCCGTGCGGGTGAGGCCAGAGAGGATGGCCGACGTGATGTCGGCGATGAGCCGGGGATTGCCCGCGACGATGGCGTCGGCGGCGAAGGGGCTGGCCGCCACTACGTCTTCTATATGCCGCACCGCGGCCGACTGCTCGTCGATGGTGAGACCGCCGGCCAGCCGGGCGACGACCAAAGCGTGGCCGTTGCGGAAGAACTGCTCGAGCCCGGCGCGGAGTGACTCGTCGGCAAGCGCGGCCTCAATGAGCGCGGCCGGGTCGCTCAGGTCGACTCCCTGAGCAGAGGCCCCTTCGAGCAAGGTAAGGGGACTCACCACCGAGCGGATCGCGGGGTCGGCCTTCAGGTCGGAAGTCAGCTTCGTGAATCCCTGAAGAGCTTCGGGGGTGGCAAGCTCGAGAGGCGATCCCGGAATGAGTATCAGCATCGAGTCGCCGCCGAAGGCCTGTTCGTAGGCCCCATATCCCTGAAACGCCTCGCTCTTCGGAGATAGGAAGGCATCCTGGGTTGTGAGGATCGATATGCCGCTTGCGCTCCACGCGGCGAACGCGGAAGCGATGATCACGATGATCATGAGCACCACAGCGTGGCGTTCGACCATGCGCGCAATGAATCTGATGATGCTCAACTCGCCACTCCCCGCTCGGTGCGGCCTCGTCAGGTATGCTCACTATGGCTCGGCACGTATTTATATCATGCTACGTGTACTATTCGCTATGAGCGAACCAATTGACAAGGCGGAGATGGTAACGCAGAGAGGCTCGGAGCTATGACGGAGCGCGCCCGGTTACTCGACGAGATCGGCGCGCTCGAGATCCGGTTGTTGTCCTTGGGGCTTCCGGAGCAGACGGCGTCGCTGCTCGACTACGATCTCACCCTGCAGCAACTGCGGGCGTTCGCCTACATTCTCGCCCAAGGGCAGACCCCGATCAGCAAGGTTGCCGAAGCGTTGGGCATCAAGCCGAACGTAGCCACGGGCATCATCCAACGGCTCGTCGATCGAGAATTGGTCGCGCGTCACGAGGATCCCGACGACCGGCGCATACGCCTGGTCACCGTCTCTGAGCGTGGCTTTGCGATGATCGAGGAACTCAGTCGAATCGTTCTTGCCAAGGCCCGGCAGACGCTCGACCGGCTGAGCGATGAGCAGCTCGAGCAGTTCAGGGGACTCCTGGCAGCAATGCAACCACACCCCGGCGAAGCAGGCGACGAAGCCTGATCTGCGCCGGGGTGTGGCTCGATACTCTCGCGCGGCCGCGGGGCCGCTTGGCTGCCGACGGACTAGACGCCCAGGTCGGCCTTTCGCTTGAGGAACTCCTCTTGCTCGATCTCACCGCGGGCGTAGCGCTCCTCGAGGATGCGCATCGCCTCCGACTTGCCCTGCGGCGCGGCGCCGGGCGGTGAGTAGTTGCGCCAGTCGGCCGGCGGGCGCTCGAACGGCGCATTCGCGCTTGGACGGGACACCAGATAGCGGATCAGGTATACGATCGCGACGACAACGGCGATCCAGAACAGAATCATGAATCCCATGCCGATCCAACCTCCAGCGCCAAAGCGGCCGTCACCCCACATCATGGTGCATCACCTCCAGCGCCCGTATCCCGAGCCCATCATGCCGCCGCCGCAACCACCGCCGTCGACACCGGCCTGGTAGTCGTCCATGCGTTCTTCGCACTGCTCGATCATCGCGCCGTAGTCGAAGTCAGGATTGCGGTCGCGCATCCGCTCGAGCATCCGATCGGCCCACTGTTCGGCATCGGCCCCGGTCAGGCCCATATGGTCTTCGATCATATCCAGAATGGCCGCGCGCAGCTCCGCGTCGCTCGCGGCCGGCTGCGTCTGCGCCGGGGCTTCTGCGGCGGGCCCCCAGGGAGCCGCCCAGGCAGCGGTGGTGTAGATGGCGCCGGCTAGGATGAGGGCTCCGGCCAGCACGAGACCCATCACTCGCGACTTTCTCTTTCTTGTCATCTCACGTCCTCCGTCGGTCGTTCGCCGTCTTTCGGCGTTTGATGACAGGAGTATCGCCGAGGCGTGTTGAGTGGCCTTCAAGCCAACGTAAAGATTGTGTCAAGCCGCCTGGGGAAGTGTGAAAGTGAAACGGGTAAGGCTTCCCGGCGTGCTCTCCACCGATATCGCGCCGCCCATCTGCTCGGTGAGGTGCTTGGCGACGGCGAGACCGATGCCGCTGCCGCCACCTGCGCTCGATCTCGACTTGTCGACGCGATAAAAGCGTTCGAAGACGTGGGGCAGATCGTCTGCCGGGATCCCGATGCCGTTGTCCTCGACCACGAATGCCACCATCCGCTCCCGGGGCTGCACTCTCACCGTGACCATCCCGCCTGAGGGGGTGAAGCGCAGCGAGTTGGCGAGCAGGTTGCCAAGGATCTGGGCGAATTTGTCGGGGTCGGCCCAGATGCTCGGGCAGGGGTCACCGCATTCGACTTGGAGACTCAGACCCGCGTGTTCGAATTGTGGTCGTAGCGGTGCGGAGACCTTTTCGACGGCTTCGAGGGCAGGGACCTCGGCGGGGGTGATGGGCTCGGCGCCCGCTTCAAGGCGAGACAACCGCTCAACGTCGGTGACCAGGCGGCCGAGTCGCGCCGCCTCCCTTCTCACCAACTCGTAGGTTTCGGGTTCGGCCGGCACCACTCCGTCCATGAGACCTCGCATGTAGCCCTCGATGGTGGCAAGGGGAGTCCTTATTTCGTGCGAGATGGTGCCCAGCAGCTCCCGTCGCACTTCCTCAGTGCGCTGCAATTGGCCGGCCATGTTGTTGAAAGCTCCCGCGAACCGGCCCATGTCGTCGGCTCCGTCGTACGCGACCCGCTGGGCGAAGTCACCCGCGGCGATCCGTCCGGCGACCTCGGCCATGTGGCCGAGAGGGCGGGTGAGCCACCCCGAGACGAGGTAGCTCGCGATGACGGCCACCACGATGGCCGCCAGAGCTCCCCAGAGTATGGCTTCGTTGATGCCGGCCGCCACCGCGCTCCGGATGTCGTTCGACATCATGCCGCCCGAGCCGCCCATACCCATCATGCCGCCCATGTGGGAGTCCACGGCCCGCACCGCGAGGCTGCGCACCGCGACCGACAGCACGACCACGAGGGTCGCGATGACCGCCAGGTAGGAGAAGAAGAGCCGCCACCGGGTGCTCATGCCGTCACCCCCCGTTCTCGGTCGCGGGTCGAGTCGCGGCCGCCGAGAACTTGTAGCCCACTCCGCGCACGGTGCGCACGATCTGGGGATTGGCCGGGTCTTCTTCGATCTTCTTGCGGAGATTGGCCACGTGCACGTCGACCAACCGCGAATCGCCCAGATAGGTGTAGCCCCATACCGCTTCTAGCAATTCTTCGCGACCGAACACCCACCCGGGATGCTCGGCCAGCACGCGAAGCAGGTCGAATTCGGTGCTTGTCAGTTCCACGACGCGGCCTCCTATGGCTACCTCGCGGGTTCGTAGGTCGATGGAGACATCGCCGTGTTCGACCGGCCATTCGGGTTCCTCGGGCGCGGCGTTGCCCGAGCGGCGCAGAATAGCTCTCACCCGGGCGACCAGCAGCTTGGGACTGAACGGCTTGGCCAGATAGTCGTCGGCTCCGGCCTCGAAGCCCTGGAGCAT
>JAKAHF010000063.1 GCA_021815245.1 Actinomycetes bacterium | reverse complement strand
GTTGGGATAGGTGTACTTGTCTTCGAACTGGATCATGCCCTCCCACGCGCGCCGGCCATAGTCGGCTTCGATGGAGAACACCTGGAACATGTTGCCGTACTTGGCCGGGTCTTCGGCCACCATCTGAGCCGCGCGTACCGAACCGCTGCCGTGAATGAACGGCACGTCGCTGTTGGCGCCGTAGGCCTCGAAGTCAGGCCCGTAGCCGCCGTAGCCCTCGATGACCACGTCGACCTTCTTCTTGTCGATCAGATAGTCCTTCGAGGCGGCGACGGTCTCGGGCAGCAACTCTTCTATGTCGTAGGCCTCGAGTTCGACCGGACGGCCCAGCAGCCCGCCCGCTGCGTTGAGATCGGCCACGGCCATCTTGAGGCCGTATTGCATATGCTCGCCGTCGGCCGCGTAGGCGCCGGTCAGCGGCAGCGCGGCGCCGATCTTGATCGGCTCACCGCTCGGGGCGGCGCCGGTGGTGTCGGTGCTGCCGGCGGTGGTCGGCGACCCGGTGTCGCTCGTGGTCGGAGGGATGGAGTGCGTCGTGCCGGGATCGCCCGTGGTCGCCGGAGTCTCGTCGTCACCGCCGCACGCTGCAGCAAAGACCGCGAGCGCGAGAACGAGGATCCCTACCAGAGCCAGCATGAAACCTGTCTTACCCCTGATGCTCATTTCGCGGCCCCTTCCTAGAGAGTCTTTTCTACGTCGATGGCCACAGTCTTGAGGTGCGTCACATCGTCGAGGGTGTAGCGACCGCCGAGACGTCCGTGGCCGCTCTTGGTGCCACCTCCGCCGCCGAAGGGCTCATGGGCCTCCCAGTAGTCGGTGGTGTCGTTGAACACGACGTTGCCGGTACGCAGTTGGTCGGCATACCAGAAGCAGCGTTTGATCGATGAGGTGAAGACCGACATCTGCAAACCGTATCCGGTCTCATTGGCGATTTCGACGGCTTCGGCATCGGTCGTGAACTCGATGACAGGTGCGACCGGGCCGAACGTCTCCTCCATGTTGAGGAGCATGTCGCGCCGCACTCCGTCGATCACAGTGGGCGGGAAGTAGAGCGACGTGGGCCGGCCGGACTGACGCTCCCCACCAGTGAGAATCGTCGCGCCCTTGCGGCGCGCGTCATCGAGATGCTGCTCGGTCTTGACCGCGGTGGGCTCGTTGTTGAGCGGACCCATCGTTGTATCGGGATGCATCGGATCGCCCAGTACCCAGCCGTTCGTTTCTTTGATCAGAAGCTCGACGAACTCGTCGTGCACCTTCTTGTCGACCAGTATGCGCTCGGTGGCGCAGCACACCTGGCCGGCATTGAAGAAACAGCCGGTAGCGGCGGCTTTGGCGGCTTCGGCCAGGTTGGCGTCGGCACAGACGATCTGCGGTCCGTTGCCGCCCAGTTCCATGAGGGTCTGCTTGATGCCGGCCCGCGAGCAGATGGCCTCGCCTGTCACCGTCTCGCCCGTGAAGCCGATGAGCGCCACGTCGCGATGGGCGACCAGGTAGTTGCCGACCACCGAGCCGGGGCCGGTCACGAGATTGAAGACGCCTTGCGGCAGACCGAACTCGTCCAACGCCTGCTGGATGCACCGAGCGGTCAAGATCATCGAGAGCGGCGTGGTCGATGCCGGCTTCATCACGATGGTGTTGCCCACGGCGAGGCCGGGGCCGAGGTATTCCGAGGGAATGACGGTCGGGAAGTTCCAGGGCGTGATGACGGCCATGACACCGTACGGCTCTCTGAAGGTAAGCACCCGCTTCGCGGGGTCGCGCATGGGGATGATGGGGGTCTCCATGCGCACGACGTCCTCAGCCGCCAGTTGGAAGTTGAGGGCGGTCTCGAGCACTTCGGGCAGCGCCTCGGCCACGTACGACTTGCCTTGTTCGACCGTGAGCACCTGGGCGATAATCTCGGCCTGCCGGCGCATCAACTCGGCCATGCGCAAGATGAGCTCGGCCCGCTTATAGACGGGCACGGCTCGGTAGACGGGCCAAGCAGCCTTCGCGCTTGCGACCGCCAGATCGACATCGGCGGGCGCCGAGCTGGCCACCTCAGCGAGCACCGCGCCTGTCACCGGGCTGGTCACAGCGAAGGTCGCTCCCGATTGCGCGCCCACCCAGGCGCCGGCAATGAGGTTGCTCTCGCTGCCGAGCTCCTTGGGAATGAGCACTTCACCGCTTGCAGTCACCATAGGCCTTCCTCCCACGCGTGATAACAGTCGTCTCTACGATCCTTCGTCGAGGTTTCGTGTCACATCCAGCGCGTGCTGCGCCGCGCGATGCGCAGGCCGGCGCGCTTCAGGTCGTCCACGTATTTCAGACGCACGTCGCGTGCCAGAGCTTCGGGCGGCAACACGCCCCGTTGAGTTATGGTGCCGTCGAGCAGGTAGCCGGCGTAGATGGCCGCCGGAGTCGACGTGCCGTAGGAGATGCGATTCGCTCCTGGGATCAGGGCGGTGACCTTCTGGATGTTGGGCGGAAAGACCCAGAACGTCTCGGTGGCAAGCTCCCCCTCGCGCTCGAAGAGCTCGATGAGATAGGCGCCCTCGTCGACGATGCGGCCTTCGGCCGCCAGCTTGGCGATCTCCTCTTTGGGAGCCGATTGTGGGAGACACGAAACGAGCACGTCGATCGGTCTCACCTCCTGGCCCCGCACCGTGCGAGGTGACGGACTGGCGATGCCCGAATCCACGAGGATCTTCGCCTTCTTCATGCCCTCTTCGCCGCCGGCCAGCTTGAAGTCCATGTGCACGAGGCCCTTGCCACCAAGATACCGCGGGATGGTCGAGCATTCCTCATGCTCGTGTAGTACGGCGGCCACCCGTCCTACCGGCGCGGGGAAGTCAACATACTCCCAACCAGCGAAGGGCTCCGCGCGTAGAAACTCGCCGTTGTCGAAGTAGAGGGTCGGCGTCTGCGAATCGATGAAGTAGGTCTCCTGCGACCAGACTTGGATGGGCACCTCAGACTTGAAGCAGCTGCCAGCCTTGATGCGGATGGCCTCACACCGCTCCATGTCTTCATAGCCGATGGCGGCCAGGGTATTGGTGACGCCCGGCGTCATGCCCGTGTGAATGAGGGCCGTCCGGCCGATGGCCTTGAACTGCTCGTCGAGTGCGACCTGCAGCAGGTAGCCGTCATCGATGGTGCCGTTCTCGACCCGGGTCGCCATATCGAGGTAGTGGGTCCTGGCCTTGAGCGCCGCTTTCATGAGCGGGTCGTCCCATTCGGGGATCACCGCGTTGAGAATCAGGTCGGCCCCACCGGCCAATGCGGCGATGCGCTCGACGTCGCGTGCGTCGACGTGCACCGCTGTGGTCTTGCCGGCGCCCCAGGCCGCCTTGACCTCCTCCGCCCGGCCCACATCCCAGTCACCAAGGACGATCTCGTCTACGGCCGGGTGCTTGGCGAGATTCCAGGTGAGTACGTATCCCTGTTCACCGGCGCCGATGATAACGACTTTCATGGCCCGCTCCCAGTTCGTAACTAACCGGTTGGTTAACCGAATATCCCTACTGTAGTATCTGGTCGGGTCAAATGCAACCGCCCCTTTTGACGCCGCCGTCGAGAGCGGCTATAACTGTTGAAACAGGCTGCCAAAGAAAGGACCAAGGGATGACCGCCGACGCTCCGCAAAGCACCACCAACAACGCGGCCGCGACCTCGGCTGAGGCGCTTCACAAGGAGTATCTCTTCCCTTGCGTAGCCACCTACTACCAGAAGCCCATCACCATGGCGAGCGGCAAAGGTATGTACCTCACCGACTCCGAGGGCAACGAGTACCTCGACTTCTTCGGTGGCATCCTCACGGTGAGCGTCGGCCACTGCAACGAGACGGTCAACGAGGCCATCATCGATCAGAACCAGACGCTGCAGCACGTCTCGACCCTCTATATCAACGAGCCGCAGGCCAAGCTGGCGGAGCGGATCGCGAAGCTGACGCCGGGCCCGCTCAGCAAGAGCTTCTTCACTTCGTCGGGCACCGAGGCGAACGAGACAGCGGTGCTGTTCGCCCGCCATGCCACCGGACGATCCGACATCGTAGCCCTACGCCACGCGTACTCGGGTCGCAGCGAAGTCACGATGAACATCACCGCCCACTCCTCGTGGCGTGCCATGCCCAGCAGCGTGCCCTACATCAAGCACGCGCACAATCCCTACTGCTATCGCTGCGGTCTGGGACTCACCTACCCGTCGTGCGACATGCGCTGCGCGCGTGACGTGGAGGAACTGATACAGACCACGACGACCGGCGAGATCGCCGCCTTCATGGCCGAGCCGATCCAGGGGGTCGGCGGCTTCATCACCCCGCCCAAGGAGTACTTCCAGGAAGTGCTACCCATCGTGCGCAAGTACGGCGGCCTCTTCATCTGCGATGAGGTGCAGACCGGGTGGGGCCGTACCGGCGACAAGTGGTTCGGGATCGAGCACTGGGGCGTGCAACCAGACATCATGACGTTCGCCAAGGGCCTCGCGAACGGTCTGCCCATCGGCGCCACCATCGCTACCCCGGCGGTAGCCGATACCTTCAAGGGATTGTCCATCTCGACCTTCGGCGGCAACCCGGTGAGCACCCGGGGCGCGCTGGCGGTCATCGACTACATCGACGACAACGACCTCGTCACCAACGCCAAAGTCCAGGGAGCTCGCCTGCGCGACGGCCTACTTGCACTCCAGCAGAAGTACCCGGTCATCGGCGACGTGCGCGGCATGGGCCTCATGCAGGCCATGGAAGTGGTCGATCCGGCCTCGCCCGACGGCAAGGCGCCCGACGCTAAGAAAGTGCTGCGCATCTTCGAAGAGACGCGGGGCTTGGGGCTCCTCATCGGCAAGGGTGGCCTCTACAGCAACGTCATCCGGCTGACTCCACCGATGATCGTGTCGGCCGGCGAAGTCGACGATGCCCTCGCCATTCTCGACAAGGCCTTCGCCTTGGCCTAACTAGAGCGCATTCGTTTGCGCGGCGCCCCTGCGCTATGCCGTAGCTTTGGCGTCAACCAGCCGTTTCAGGTGTAGCGCCAGGTCTTGGAGCTGCTTGACCTCTACCTCGACCTGCCGCGTCCCCGAGACCGACTGGTTGCCGGCTTCGTTGATGGTGCTGATGGCCTGGCCTATCTGCTCCATGCCCGCGAGTTGCTGCCGGCTCGACGCCGAGATCTGCACCGCAGATTGGGCGGCCTCGCTCGTCCCCTGCGCCAGCTTGTCGATGGCCTCACCCGATTCCCGCGACTGATCCCGACCCGCTTCGACGGCCTCACGGCCTTCCTGAGCGGCCTGCGCCGCCATGCGGCCGGCGCTCTGGATCTCGTTGAGGATGCTCCGCACGTGACTGACCGCCTGCTTCGACTGTTCGGCCAGGCTCTTGACTTCTTGCGCCACCACCGTGAAGCCCTTGCCCTGCTCACCGGCTTTGGCCGCCTCGATGGAGGCGTTCACCGAGAGCAGATTCGATTGCTCAGCCAAGTCGTTCACCGTCGCGATGATGTCGCCTACCGCCTGCGTCTGGTCGCTCAGCCGGGTGATGGTCTCGACCACCAAGTCCATCTGGCTCTGCATCATCTCGATGCGGGCGATGGTGTCTTCGACCGTAGCCCGTCCGGCCTCGGCGGTCTGGACGAGATTCTGGGATCTGCCGGCCAGCTCAGAGGCCTTTTCCTGCGCCAAGAGTGCGGTCTGCTTGACCTCCTCCACCGTGGCGGTGGTCTCGTTGGTCGATGCCGCCGTTTGAGCGGCCCCAGCCGCCACCTGCGACGAGACGGCGAGCAACTGGGCAGCCGAGGTGCTGATGCTTGCGCTGGCGCCGCGAAGTTGTTTGGTCACGGCGCGCGAGATGCGCCAGGCGAGCACTACGCCCAGCAGAATGGCCAGCGCCACGGCGCCGATCATGCCGAACATGATCGCTCGGTCGATTCGCTTGAGGCTGGTCATGCCGGCGAGCTCTTGGGCCTGCTTGCTTTCGAGATATGAGGAAGTCACGCCGGCGAGTTGACTGGCCAGGACGACCACCTTGGAGCTGATCTCGGAGAGGGCGCTCTGCGGATCGGTCTCTCCGAGCGTGATGGTCGCGGCCAGCGTTTCGTCGCACTGGGCGAACGCGCTTGTCATGCTCTTGACCAGGAGCGCGTCATCGGTGCCTTCGACCTCCATGTTGGCGAGAGTGTCGAGCGCGGCGAGAACCCTGTCGCGGGCCTGGATGCGGACGGTGTCGTTCTGCTCGCGCATCATGGGACTCGTCTCGGTCGCGGCGCCTGAGCCGTAGATGACCATGTTGGCGGAGGCTTCGGATACCACGGCGGCCGCCTGGCTCGCCGTGATCGTCTCACTGTATCCCGACGACCAAGAGTCGAGCCAGACCACCACGCCCAACCCCATCCCCCCCGTGATGAGTACGAAGATGATCAAGAGCGCGAATCCCACGGTCATGCGTCGTGGAATAGCCATTGTGCCGGAGGGGCGCAGTGGGCTCCTCTTGCTCATGTCGCAGTCCTTTCGCAGGATTCTTCTATGTTCCCCGCCCGTCAACAGAGACGAAACACTAGTATCATCGGCTCGTCTGCCACTGTGCTTTATCTACTGTTCGGAGCGCTGCCGGTACAGGCGATCCGCCGCCACGAGATAAAGCCACGCATTCTCGATGCCGATAGCAGGAAAGGGATGGCGGGTCCTGAAATGATGTGCCAGGCGCGTGGCGCGACGGACCATAGATTCCACAATAATCGGAGCCTATCGACATAGGTTGGATGGCCTGTGATGGTGAGTAGACAGCCGGTCGTGTATGTAGTCGATGACGAGCCCGAGATCTGCTCGTACTTGGCGACGCTGCTCAGACTCGACGACTACCGGGTCATCACGCTGGCGTCGGCCGAGGAGCTGCTCATGCAGCAACCGCCGAGTGGTCCGGGTTGTCTGATCCTCGACGTGTTCTTGCCCGGCCTGAGCGGTCTCGACGCCCAGGAGATGATCATGGCCCGCTTCCATCATCTGCCGATCGTGTTCATCAGCGGACAAGGCAGCATCCCCATGAGCGTTCAAGCCATGAGGGCCGGCGCCGAGGACTTCCTGACCAAGCCGTTCGGTCGCGACCAATTGCGGCCCGCCGTCGAGAGAGCCATCGAGGCGAGTCGGCAACGCTGGGCCGCCGAGACCGAGCAGAAGGAGATCCAGGAGCGCTTCTCCAAGCTCACGCAACGCGAACTCGACGTTCTGCGTCTCGTGGCCGTCGGCAAACTGAACAAGCAGATAGCCGCGGAGCTCGACATCGTCGAGAAGACGGTCAAGGTGCATCGCGGTCGAGCCATGCAGAAGCTCGGGCTGCGTTCGGTCGCCGATCTCGTGCGTCTTGCCGATCGGCTTCAAGAGGAACCTCCCTCCCCATCCGAATAGCGCTCAGCGCGCTTTCCCTGGGCGAAATCTCCGCCCGTACTCCCGAAGACATAGCCCCCTCGTCGCATTGGACCAAGGTCCAACGGTGGACTTTGGGCCAATTCTTTCGCCGTGCATAGGGTCGATGCTCCTCATGACGCACCACGAGGCCCGCGGGCCCATGCGACAAGGAGCAAGCGGCGATGCAACGCAGCAAGACACAGCAGACGGCAGCAACCGAACGCAGACATCCACGAGGCAGGGCGAAGATCTTCCTTGTCGCGGTGGCCACTATGCTCGGTCTCTTCTTCGCGTTCCAGGCCTCCCCGGTTCACGCCTTCACCATGCAAGGCGGCACCGAGGCGCAACGCGCCCAGGTCACGAAGACGATCAAGGCCTGCGCTCTGCCCTACACGGCGACCGATGCCGAGCTCAAGTTCATGGGCCCTGTGAAAGTCATCTTCGCTCCGATGAACGGCATTAGCGGATATTCGGAGATGGGTCGCCTGTTCGTCAACTCATCGCTGACCGGCGAATCTCTCTCCGAACTGGTGGCACACGAGTGGGCTCACCAGATCTGGTACACGCTCGGGCCCAAGTGGTGGGCCAAATGGTCGGACATCTGCAACGCCAGCCCGGGCTCGGCCGGAGGGGCCTGGCAGGAGGATGCCCGCGAGAATTTCGCGGAGTGCGCGAAGGTCGCCCTGTGGGGGGCTGAGTATCTGCGCCGCGACTACGCGGTGACGCAGCTCAAGGTCACTGCTCCCGAGCAACTCCGCGAGTGGCTGACGACCGCCCGCTATGTCAACAAGTGCCCCTTCAGCGACCTCGCTCCCTCGGTCATGTGGACGACCAAAGATCAGGACGAGCTGGCCGCGGCAGGGGGCTATGTCAACACCGAGGGCATCATGAACGGGTATTCCGACACTTCCTTCGGCGCGACCTCGACGTTGACGAAGCACCAACTGTATGAGATCTGCAAGCGCGCCGGGCTTGTCTGCCCCCAGGCCTGGTCGGTCGACTACGCGCCGGCAACGCGGGGCGATGTGCGCGACACCGTGAGCGGGCTGTCCTGGTCGGGACAGCGGTGGGACGAGCCCATCACGCGGGGACAGATGGCGCGTCTGGTATGGCGGAGCC
>JAKAHF010000062.1 GCA_021815245.1 Actinomycetes bacterium | reverse complement strand
AGGGCCTCTATCTCAAGGCCTACACCGAGTATCTGTCACAGTACTTCGACGTCGAGTGGGAGTACGTGACGGCCGGACCTGACGCCGACTCGGTCATCGCCGCGGTCGAGACCCTCTGCTCCAAGGGCGTGGACTGCATCTTCAACTCCATGACCAACGGTTTCCAGGCGTGGGCCGACATTTGCGCGCAGTACAAGACGTACTTCACCGTGCCGCTGAACGTGCCCGACGTCAATGACCGCGAGTACGCCGCCGCCAATCCATACTACTTGGGCTCGGCCTCGATCGGCGACTTCACTCAGATCGGCAAGGACTGGGCCGACTACCTCACCGCCAAAGGCTACAAGTCGTTCCTCCTCACCGGCTTCGTGCCCGGCATCATCTCCCAGGTGCAGCAGACCATCGCCGGCTTCGAAGAGGTTCTCACGCAGAAGGCGGCGTCCGACCCGGCCTACAAGTTCGAGGAACTGCTGGCCCTGCCCGACCAACTCTTCCCGACCATCACAGCGGCGCTGAACGATCCGACCAAGAAGTTCGACCTGCTCTTCAGCACCATCTCGACGATGGACTTCGCCGTGGGCAACGTGTTCGCGGCCAACAAGGTGGGGCAGATCAAGGTAGCCGGCAACAATGCCGACCAGACCTCGCCCGACGCTTTCAAGGCAGGCGTGCTTGAAGCTCTGCAAGACAACCTGACCGACACCTACGGCGTCAACGTCGTTTTCGCCATCAACGCGCTGCAGGGTACACCGCTGCCGGGCACGCCGAGCGACTTCAAGAACATCGCGGCGCCGATGCTGTTCATCAAAGACATGGCCGACATGGATCTGTACACGAACTACGTGATGAACGCCGATCGCACCGTGCACGCGATCACAGGGGAGGAGCTCGAGCAGTTCATCGTGTCGATGAACCCCAACGCCACCTGGGATTCGCTGCAGGCGTTTGTTGGTGAATCGACGCTGCAGAAGATCGCCGAGAGGCACAAGAAGTAGCAAAGCCGGGCAAAGGTGGGGGCGCCGCCGCCGCGGCGGCGGCGCCCCCACTGATCCGCGGAGAGGCGGAGGAGCGATGGGAACCAACAAGCAGCCTCTGAAGGGCTATCTGCAGAACACGGCCAAGACGGTCGTGCTGCCCCTGGCGCTCTTCGTCATCTTCGCCGTGGTCGCCCTCATTCAGCACAACGCCTTTCTCACCAACGACATGCTCCTCTACACGCTGCGCGTGACCTGCGTGACCGTGATGGTCGCCCTCGCTTTCGCGCTGCACCTCATGTCGGGCAGCTTCGACTTCTCCATCGGGGCGGTCGTCTACTTGTCGGTCATCGTGGGAGGTAGAAGCGCGCTGGCTCTCGATCTCGGTCCCTGGGGCTTCCTCGGGCTTGCGATAGCGACCGGCGTGATTCTCGACCTCGTGGTCGGGACGCTCTACATCCTGCTGCGGCTGCCACTCATGGTGCTGACGCTGGGCATGTTGATGGTCTACGAAGCCATGACACAGCTGGTCTTCGGCGGCAACGGCCTGCGGATCATGAACAAGCTCGACTACGCCATGTTCGGCAAGACCTACAACGCTATCGCCATAGCGGTTGTGTGCATGGTGGTGATCTGGTTCTTGCTCAAATACACCAAGTTCGGCTTTCACAGCCGCGCCCTCGCGCGGGGCCAGAAGATCGCCTTCGAGACCGGCATTCGCGAGTGGAAGAACGTGCTCCTCAGGTATCTCATCTGCGGAGTGCTGCTCGGCATCGCCGGCGTGCTGCACATCTCGGGTCTCATGACCCTGCAGGCCGCCAAAGACATGAGCTCCACCGGCATCATGTGGGGCGCGGTCATGCCGGTCATCATCGGTCTCTCGCTGGCCCGCTACTCCAACGTGCCCGTGGGAGTCTTCATGGGTGTCATCAGTATGCAGATCATCGGCATCGGATTCATCTGCATGGGCATGAACGGCACCATCTCGACCATCGTGTCGGGCGTCTTCTTGCTGACCTTTGTGATCTTCACAGAGAACAAGGACAAGCTGATGCGCCGGCGCATCCTGAGCGCCGCTCTGGAGAAGAAGTAGCTACCAACGGAGGTCACCCTTTGAAGCGGTACTCGATGTTCATCGACGGCCGGTTCGTCGATGCGGATACTCCCATGATCGACGTCGTCAACCCGGCCACCGAGCAGGTGGTCTCACAGGTCCCGGCGGGCACACCGGCGCATGTCGACGCCGCCGTCGAGGCCGCGCGGCGGGCGCAGAAAGCCTGGGCGAAGCTCCCGGCTCTGGAGCGTGCGGCACATCTTCGCGAGATAGCTGCGGGCGTGCGGGCCAAGGCCGAGACGCTGGCTCGCACCATCGCCGAGGAACAAGGCAAGGTTATGCCACTGGCGCGGACCGAGGTGTTCTTCACCGCCGACTATCTGGACTACATGGCCGAGTTCGCGCGACGCTACGAGGGAGAGATCATCCAGAGCGACCGGGCGAATGAAAACATCTTGCTCTACAAGCTGCCTGTGGGAGTGGTCGCGGGCGTGCTGCCCTGGAACTTCCCGTTCTTCCTGATCGCCCGCAAGATGGCCCCGGCGCTCGTCACGGGCAACACGATAGTCATCAAGCCGAGCAGCGAGACACCCAACAACGCTTTCGAGTTCGCGGCCATCGTCGCCGAGAGCTCCCTGCCCGCCGGGGTGTTCAACTTGGTCTCGGGCGCCGGATCGGTCGTGGGTCAAGCCCTGGCCGGCCATCCGCGGGTCGACATGGTGAGCATGACGGGGAGCGTCGAGGGGGGCGTGCGCATCATGCAGGCAGCCGCGGCCAACATCACCAAGGTGTCGCTCGAGCTGGGCGGTAAGGCGCCGGCGATCGTCATGGCCGACGCCGACCTCGAACTCGCTGCTCGCGCCATCTGCGCCTCGCGCGTGATCAACACCGGACAGGTCTGCAACTGTGCCGAGCGGGTCTACGTGCACGAGTCGGTGGCCGAGTCGTTTGTCGAGAAGATCGTCTCGGCTATGGCCGCCGTCCGCTATGGCGATCCCCTGGCCGACGAAACGCTCGATATGGGTCCCCTCGTCAGTGGGGCGCAACTGAATATGGTCGAGGCGGCGGTCGCCCAGGCGCTGAGCGACGGAGCCCGGTGTGTGCTCGGCGGCAAGCGGGCAGATAAGAGCCCTGGGCACTACTTCGAGCCGACCGTCCTCCTGCACTGCCGCCAAGAGACCGCGATCATGCGCGAAGAGATCTTCGGCCCGGTGCTGCCTATCTCTACGTTCGGCACTCTCGACGAAGCGATCGAGCTTGCCAACGACTGCGACTACGGCCTCACGTCTTCCATCTACACGAAGAGCGTCGACGTGGTCATGCGGGCCTGCAACGAGCTGCGATTCGGCGAGACCTACGTCAACCGCGAGAACTTCGAGGCCATGCAGGGCTTCCATGCGGGTTGGCGCAAGTCGGGCATCGGCGGGGCCGACGGCAAGCACGGTCTTGACGAGTACCTTCAGACGCACGTGGTCTACCTGCAGTACGATCAGCACGTGCAGTAGGCGCGGGTATCGGCCGCGGATCGCAAACCACCGGAGGGCCTGTGACAGCCTCGCTCAGCGCGGTGTTCGCCGAAGCGGCGGAAGCCGTCGGCGCACAGGTGTGTCGCGCCCGGACCTCCGAGGTGCCCGGCGTGCTCGCCCGGCTACTGCAGGACGCCGACTGCGTCGTGGTCGACGCCGAGCTGGGGGAGACCGCGCGCGAGCTGCGCGACCTCGGTCTGCCGGTGCTCGGTGGGGAAGAGGCGGCCGAGTTTGTCGCCGCCCTTCCGCGTGCAAACGCGGGGGTCTGCCGTGCGCTTGCCGCGGTCGCGCCATCGGGCACGGTCGCCATCGGGCCGGGACGAGGCTACGAGGGCTATGTGTCGTTGCTGCCGGCGCACTGCGTCGTCCTCGTCGCGACGGCGGCCATACATCCCGACCTCACGGCTGCTCTCTCCGAGTTGGCTCCCCGAGTGGCGGCAGCGGGTTCGAGGCTGGTGTTCGTCACCGGGCCTTCGCGTACGTCCGACATCGAACTCACCCCCGTCATCGGTGTGCACGGCCCGCTACGCCTCGACATCGTGCTGGTCGATGAGTAGGCGCCACGAGAGAGACCTCGGCCGCGAGATCGAGGCGGCGCTCGCCGACCCCGTTCTCGAGGCGGCCATGGGCCGGGCCATGAGCACCATGCTTGAACGCCGCAAGGCCGCGTGGCCCTCGCTCGACCGCTTCGAGCGGCTGCGTAACCAAGCGAGAGCGATCAAGGACGATGCCTTGGCCCGGCAGGACGAGCTGCTCTCGCAGTTCGAGCGCGCGGCTAGAGCGGCGGGGGCTACCGTGGTGCGAGTGCAAGACGGCGGCGAGGCCCGCGACTACGTCTGCCGCCTCGCGCGCGAAGGGTCGGTCGAACTGATTGTCAAGTCGAAATCGATGACCTCCGAGGAGATCCATCTGAGGCCGGCGCTCGAGGACCAGGGCCTGACCGTCGTCGAGGGCGATCTGGGGGAGCGCATCATCCAGCTGGCCGGCGAGCGGCCCAGCCACCTCGTGGTGCCCGCCATCCACAAGAGCAAAGAGGAGATCATCAGTCTCTTCACGCGCACCATGGGCATCGGCGACCCTCCTCAAGACGCCGAGGGTTTGACTCGACTCGTACGTGCCGATCTGCGCGAAAGCTTCTTGGCGGCGCAGATAGGCATCACGGGAGCCAACTTCGCCCTCGCCGACACCGGCTCGATCGTGCTGATCGAGAACGAGGGCAACGCTAGTCTCGCCACCCTGCTTCCTCCGATACACGTAGTGCTCATGGGCCGCGAGAAGCTGATTCCCCGCATGGCCGATCTGGGCGTCTTCCTCGAGTTGCTGCCCGCGAGCGCCACCGGGCAGAAGCTGACGAGCTACGTGTCTCTCGTCACCGGTCGGCAGAGCTCCCCGCTCCTCGACCGGCATGGCGGAGCCGAACGCGAGTTGCACATACTCGTTCTCGACAACGGCCGCAGCCGCGCTCTGGCCGACCCCGAGTTGCGCGAGTGCCTGCTCTGCATCCGTTGCGGCGCCTGTCTCAACGCCTGCGCGCCCTATACCTTGGTGGGAGGCCACGTCTTCGGAGCCGACCCCTATCCGGGGGGCATAGGCTGCGCTTGGACGTACATGACACAGGGTCATCCTGATGCCTGGGACTTCAACGGGTTGTGCACCACCTGCTCACGGTGCACCGAAGTATGCCCGGTCAAGATCGACATCCCCTGGCTGAACACGGTCATACGCGAGCGCAACAACCGGGAGTTCGGCGCCGGAGTGCGGCAGCGGCTGTTCGCCCGCACCGACCTGCTCGGCAGGGCACTGAGCGCGGCCGCGCCGTTGGGGGGAGCGGCCACCCGGGTGCCCCCCGTGCGGAACGTACTCGACCGTCTGGAGTTCGACACCTCCCGCGCGATGCCCGACTATCGGCGCGAGACGTTCAGGGCTTGGTGGCACCGGCATTGCGACGACAGGGCGCCCCACCCAGACGTGCTCGCGGGCGAGACGCGGCAGCCGGTTCTCAAGGTGGCCCTCTTCGTCGACTGCTTCACCAACCACAATCTGCCCGAAGTCGGCCGCGCCGCCGTGGAGGTGCTCGAACGGGCGGGAGCCGAGGTCGTGCCGATGCGCAACTCCTGCTGCGGCAGGGGAGCCATCAGCCAGGGCCTACTCGACAAGCCGAGGCGCTGGGCCGTCGAGAACGTACGCGAACTCGGCGGGTTCATAGAGCGTGGATACGACGTCGTGTTCATCGAACCGTCGTGCCTGTCGGCCGTACGCGACGACTACGCCCGGCTGCTCGAAACGATCCCGATCGACCCGCTTGCCCTTCGCATCGTGCAGGAGTCGAGCTACGACATCACCGAGTATCTTGTCGCGGCCGTCACGGAGGGTCGTCTGGAGCTGACGCTGCGACCACTGCACGAGACCTACGTGGTGCACGGCCACTGTCACCAGAAGAGCCTGGGTCTGGGCTCCTGTCCAGCCGAACTGCTTCGGCTTGTGCCAGGCGTCACGGTGCATGAGGTCGAAGCGCTCTGCTGTGGACTGGTCGGCTCTTTCGGATACAAGAAGGAGTATTCGACTCTCTCACGCGTCATCGGGGCACGATTGTTCGAGAAGATCTCGCGATGCGACGGCGATGTCGCGGCGTGTGGTATCTCCTGTCGCTCGCAGATCGAGATGGGCACGGGCCGCCGCGTGATCCACCCGGTGGAGGTGTTGGCCAGGGCTTCGAGGCCGTAGATCGGGCGCCGTCGTGCGACCAGGTCACGTCGGGGCTGTCACCGCCCGATGGGCAGGAGAAAGCGACGCTGACCGTTTTGGAACAGGTTCGGTGATCAGTGCCTGTCGGCCGATATCGTCATCGGGATGCGGAAGGTGATGGTCGTGCCGCGTCCCGGTTCGCTGTCGATGGCGATGGTGCCGCCGTGGCCCTCGACCAGACTGCGGGCAACCGCCAGGCCGAGGCCACTGCCTTTCGAGTCACCCGACTTCGAGAAGCGTTCGAACACGTGAGCGAGTTGGTCAGCCGCGATGCCGGCGCCGGTGTCGATCACCTTGAATACCACCTCGCCGGCTGAAGCCCGCCCCTCGACGGTCACCGACCCGCCCGCCGGCGTGAAACGCAGAGCGTTGGTGACGAGGTTGTCGAAGATCTGCCGGAGGCGCACGGGGTCGACCGATGCCGCCGGCAGGTTCTCGGCGCGAGCCGTCAGGGTGATGCCCCGTTCCGCGGCGCGCGCGGCGAACGCCGTCACGACTTGCCCGACAAGGTGATCGAGGTCGGTCGGTTCGCGGTGCAGTTGCAGACCTCCGGCCTGGGCGGTGGAGAGGGTCTGCAGGTCTTCGAGCAGCCGGATCATGCGTCCGGCGCCGTCGAGCACCTGCTGCAGATGAGCTTCGTCGCGAGGGTACACGCCGTCGACCATGCCCTCCACGTCGCCGTGGATGACGGTCAGTGGCGTGCGCAGCTCGTGAGCGACCTCCGCGAGCAGGGCCCGCCGCTGCTCCTCGCTCGCGCTCAGCCGTTCGGCCATCTCGTTGAACGAGTCGATGAGCTGGCGGATCTCGCCCGAGCCGCGGGGCTCGACCCGGGCCGTGTAGTCGCCGGAGGCCAGTCTGTTGGCGGCGTCCATGACGTCGCCAAGGGGATCGGCTGCGCGGCGCACCACGCGCCGTACCACGATCGTGGCGATGATGATGATCACCACCACTGGCACCCACGACATGAACGTCTGCCTGGTCCAATGCGCCTGAGGCTGTGGGGCCACCGTATTCCAGGTGATACCGA
Source organism: Actinomycetes bacterium (assembly GCA_021815245.1). Next base: position 1,171 of record JAKAHF010000062.1, on the reverse strand, counting down.
CGATGACGATGAGCGCCACGAACCCGGCCAGCATGAGCGCGACCCGCCTGACAAAGCGCCGCCTCACGCTCGGCCAGCCTGAGGTGGGGGGCCACGCTTCGCCTTCCGGCCACCAGGGAGGAGGACCGCCGGGCCGATGCGGACCATATCGCCAGGAGTGGCGGGGCATCACTCGTCCCTGAAGCGGTAGCCGACGCCATAGAGGGTCTCGATGTACGCCGGGGCGTTCTCGTGAGTCTCGAGCTTGCGGCGGATGTTCTTGATGTGAGCATCGATCGCACGCTCGTATGACTCGAAGGCCACACCGCGCACGGCCTGCAGCAGTTGCCCGCGGGTGAACACGCGCCCAGGGTTGCCCGCCAGCGCGACAAGCACTTGGAACTCGGTCGGGGTGAGGTCCACCCGCCGGCCGGCAGCCTTCACGCGCATCTGCGGCACCTCGATGACGAGATCGGCCACTCTGATCACCTCGTCGGCGCGGTCGGCGCCCTGGGAGCGGCGAAGCACGGCGCGCACGCGGGCCACCAGTTCCTTGGGACTGAACGGTTTGACCACGTAGTCGTCGGCGCCCAGTTCGAGTCCAACGATGCGGTCGGACTCCTCCGCGCGGGCGGTGAGCACGATGATGGGTAGCGCGCTGAACGAGCGCACCGTGCGGGTGACGTCGAGGCCGTCCATGCCCGGCAGACCCAGGTCGAGCACCATGAGGTCGGGCTTGGCTGAGCGGACGTAGCGCAGCGCCATCTCACCGTCGCCCGCCTGCAGCACCGTGAAGCCGGCGTGCTCGAGGTAGTCGCGCACGATGCGGGCTATGTCGGGTTCGTCTTCGACGACAAGGATGGTCTTCATGGCGCTGTTCGGAGGTCGGTGAGCCGCTTGGCGAAACCGCTGCCACTGTAGCACGCGGCGGGGCGGGGCCGAGACCAAGGGTCTCGGCCCCGCCCCGACCCGCCCGCCCATCTGGGCCGGCGGGTGCCGTGCCGGTACGACCGCGCGGTCACTCAGCGCCGTTTCGATTGCCGGCTTCAGGAGCGGGCGGGGTCTGACTCTGATTCGCGTGGGCCTGACGGTGCCAGTCGTCGAAGACCGCCCGCGGACCGTACGGTGCGCACCCGTCAGGCATGTTGCCGGCCCATCCCCAGGGGCCCCGGTGCCAGCGTCGCCGCGACGC
>JAKAHF010000061.1 GCA_021815245.1 Actinomycetes bacterium | reverse complement strand
CGGCCTCGCGGTGGTCGAGCACGGTGCGGATGATGAACTCGGTCTGCTCGTCTTCGTCTTCGCAGGAGACCAGGCGCGGCTTGGCTCCGTCTTCACGCCGTGACCACAGGTTCTTGGCATGGCGCTGGGCCGCGGCGGCGATGATCTCGTTGGTCGCGTCGAGAATCGGCTGGGTGCTGCGGAAGTTCTGCTCGAGGGTGACCATGCGCACGTCGGCGAACTGCCGTGGAAAGTCGAGGATGTTGCGTACCGTCGCCGCTCTGAACGAGTAGATGGCCTGGGCGTCGTCGCCCACCACCGTCAGGCGCTTGCCGCTCGGGCACAGCATCTGCAGTATCTCCGACTGCAGCCTGTTGGTGTCTTGGTACTCGTCGACGAGCACGTAGTCGAAGCGGCTGCGCACCGACCGGGCCACGCGCTCGTCGGTCAGCAACCCGTGCCAGAAGAGCAGCAGGTCGTCGTAGTCGAGTACGCTCTGCGCCGCCTTGCGGTCGACGAAGGCCGCGAAGAGCCGGCGCAGGTCTTCGGCCTCCTCCTTGCACCAAGGAAAGCTCGTCTCGATGGTCTGGTCGACCGACTCGCGGGCGTTGACGCACCGGCTGTAGATGTCCATGCAGGTGCCCTTGAGCGGAAAGCGGCGGTCGTTCTTGGAGAGCCCCAGCTCGGTGCGGAGCACGCCCATGAGGTCTTCGGCGTCACCGCGGTCGAGGATGGTGAACGAAGGATCGAGGCCGATGGACCGTCCGTGAAGGCGCAGCAGGCGGGTCGCGGTGGCATGGAACGTGCCGCCCCACACCTTGGCCGACGCCTGAGCAGCCGCCTGCCTGGGGAACACCCCGCCTTCATCGCCGGGCGCCGCGCCCTCGGCCGCGGCGCGCCGCGACTCGACTTCGAGCCGCCGCAAGATGCCGTCGACTCGACGCAGCATCTCGGCGGCGGCGCGCCGGGTGAACGTCAGCAACAGGATGCGCCCCGGATCGGTGCCGGTCGCGATCTTGTATGCGACCCTGTGCGCGAGCGTGGCGGTCTTGCCCGTGCCAGCCCCGGCGATGACCAAGAGAGGCTCGTCGCCATGAAGCACGGCTTGGCGCTGCTCGTCGTTGAGTTCGGCGAGGATCGTCCCGATCGGGCCCGGCGGGACCGCCTTGCCGGAAGGTGCTTCTTTCACCCGGTCTGTGTTCCCCTCCGCTCTGTCGTGTCGTCGTCTGATTGCTGCCTTCAAGCATACAGGGACCGTCGGACAGACAAGCTGCGCGGCGGCGGCGAGGCTCCTATAATCGGAGTAGGCACAACTCCGACCGATTGTGCAGGCACCATGGATCACGGAGGTGCACGATGACCGGCAGTCCCCGTGTGCGCACACTGACGATCGTGTTGCTCGTCCTGGCGGCGATCGCCATTCTTCTCATCGCGCTCCTGGGTTTCGCCGAGCGGGCTCACGGGCTGGTGCCGTTGCCCGACTACAACGAGCCCAACAACGATTTCAGCGCGGCCACACCACTCGAAAGCGGCAAGACCAGCCACGGGGCCGTGACCGACGCGACCGACGAGGACTACTTCTACCTCGACCTCTCCGGGCCACGCTCCGTCACGGTGGACTTCACCACCGGGGGCTACCAGAGGGCCTGCAAACTCTGCTTCATGGCCGCGGGCGGCGACACCATCGTCGACCTCACCTGGGAGAAGCAGTATGACGACGACGGCAGCTTCCATGCGCATGGCACCTTGGGCGCGGGGCGGCTGTTCGCCGTGGTCTCGGTGGGGGCGACTCCGGCAAGCACCTCGCAGTACACCCTGACAGTCACCGCGACCGGCGGCGGAGGGTTCTCTGATGTCGAAGCCGGTTCGCAGTTTGCCGATGCCATCAACGATCTGGCCGAGGATGGCGTCATCTCCGGATTCCCCAACGGCACGTTCGGGCCGGACAAGTTGGTGACCAGGCAGCAGTTCGCCAAGATGATCGTCCGTGCCGCGGGATACTCCGCGTCGACCGCCGACCTCTGCCCCTTCCTCGACGTCATGACCAGCACCTCGGGCCACTATCTCGACGCGACAGACCCGCTCTATCCCGATCACTATGTGGCGGTGGCCGCCGCGCACGGCATCACCAAGGGTGTGACGCCCACCATCTTCCATCCCGACCACAACATCACGATGGCGCAGGTGGTCACAATGGTGGTGCGCACCGCTGAGGACAAAGGCGTGTGGGATTCACCGCCTTCCGCGTACGAGCCCCCGTTCGCCGACTTCGGTCCACCGCATTACACCTACGCCCGCATCGGAGCCGCCCACGGACTCTTCACCGGCTACACGGGGCAGTATTCGTGGTCGAGTTCCGCCACCCGGGGCCAGTGCGCCTTCTTCATCTGGAGGCTCGTCCTCGCCCTGAAAGGCCAGGAGGGACCCGAACCGCTCTACTGAGCACCGCTTGAACTCGTGCGCGGTCGAGCGCTTCCGCGGTCGGACTCTCCCCGCGGTCGTGTCTACGTCTGTTGCTCGCCCGCGGCGGTGCGCAGCGCCTCGGCCAGCGCCGCCCCTTTGGGGCGCTCCAACTGATCCATGGTGCAGGCCCCGGGAAGCTTGTCCGGACGCCACCGCTCAAGCCGGGTCGCGTGCCGAAAGCGGTCACCGGTCAACTGGTCGTAGCTGATCTCCACCACGAGCTCCGGCCGCACGGCGATGAAGCCGCCATCGCCGCCGCCTCGCCCCTTGCCGCTCCAGCGACTCTCGGCACCGGGGAAGCGCGCGTCCGTGCCGAAGCCTCCCGTATCGGTCTCGCCGGCGCCGACCACGAGGGGTTGCAGCCGCACGAGGAGCTCGCGGGCCTCGCGCCCGCCGAACGAGGCGCAATGTCCGATGAAGTGCAGGGCCCCCGCGGAGTTGTAGAGACCAAGGAGCAGTGAGCCCACCCGATCGCCCGAGACGTGCAGTCTGAAACCGCCTACGACGCAGTCGACCGTGCGCCGGTGCTTGATCTTGAGCATCTCCCTGCGTCCCTCGGCATAGGGACGTGCCAGCGCCTTGGCGACGATGCCGTCGAAGCCGGCGGGCTCGAACTCGTCGAACCACCGGCGTGCGGTCTCGACATCGGTCGTGCTGGGGGTGAGGAGCCATGAGCTGCCCTCCGCTCCGGCGTGGAGGTGTTCGGCCAGACGTTCCAGCCGCGCGCGCCGCTCGGAGAACGGCAGCGGGCGGAGGTCCTCGCCGTCGAGGGCGAGGAGATCGAACAACGCGAGCTGCGCCGGTGTCTCGGTGGCCAGCCTGGCCACGCGGCTCTTCGCCGGATGGATACGGTCGAGCAGGGCGTCGAAGTCGAGCTTGCCCGCGAGTGGCACGATGACCTCCCCGTCGGTGACCGTGCCCGGAGGGAGTTGCAGCAGTGCGGGCGCGAGCTCGGGAAAGTAGCGCAGCAACGGCTTCGCGTTGCGACTGTCGAGGCGGGGCCCGGGATCGCCGGCATCGGAAGGCGCGGCGACCACCCCGTCCTCCGGCACACTCCAGGCCGTCACGCGAAAGCCATCCCATTTGGGCTCGTAGGCCCATCCCGGCGGAGTAGGCAGCTGCTCCGCGATCTCGGCCTCCATGGGAACGACCGGCGGGGTGAAGGGCCAGGCGGTCGGCAAGTGGTCCTCCTCTCTGTCATGTCCGACAACATGGTCGCGCACGTGACTTGCGCCGCGGTGGCGGTCACCATCAAGAGAACGATGGCAGTGCCGAGGGTAGGCCGCGCCGGCTTCGAACGCAAGCGCCCGACCACCCATCGCCGGAGCGCCGGTTCGATGCCCCTTTGCGAGACGAGCCCATTGCAGGATAATGTCTCAGCCTTGTCTTACGAGGAGGCACCAGACGTGAGTGATATGCCACACTCAGAGACCCACATAGGCCGGCGGGCTTTCCTCGGTCTCATGATCGCGGGCCTCGCCGGGCTCTTCTTGGGACGCGACCTCTTCTCGGCTCTCACGCCCAAGACCTCGAACTCGAGCGGCACGACCGGCTTTCGTATCAACAGCGTCGCAAGCGCGCCCACGTTCGACGAATCCACGTGGCGGCTGACGTTCGACGGGCTCTTCCGCAAACCGGCGACACTCACCTTCTCCGAGTTCAAAGATCTGCCCCAGGTCGACCGGGTTCGCGACTTCCACTGTGTCGAGGGTTGGGGAGTCAACGGCGTCAAATGGACGGGGGTGACACTCGCCGCGGTCATGAAGCACTTCGACATCGATCCGTCGGCGACTCACATCATCTTTCATTCCAGCGACAGTGCCGCGTACACCGATTCGGTCACCCTCGAAGAGGCTTCGCGTGACGACACACTTCTCGCCCATTCGCTCAACGACGAGCCGCTGATTCATGACATGGGCAGCCCCCTCAGGCTGGTTCTGCCCAACACCTACGGCTACAAGTACGTCAAATGGGTCGAGCGGGTCGAAGCGGTCGCGCTCACCGACGGCTACAAAGGCTACTGGGAGAAGTTCGGATATCCCGAGGACGCGACTCTGTGATGAAGCGGCGAAGCGGCCTGAAACGGTTTGTCCTCGCGGAGCGGATAGCTCACTGGCTGTATGCCCTCTTCTTTCTCGTCTGTTTGGTGAGCGGCCTTCTCATGTGGATCCCTGCGACCCGCGATTGGCTGGGCGGCGCCCGGTACGGTGTGTCTCTGCGGCATGCGGCAACGGGTTTCGCGATGATCGTGGTGCCACTGCTCCTGATGGCGATCTTCGACCGTAGGCGTCTGGTCCAAGACGTGCGTGAGGTCGATCGCTGGAGCGCCGATGACCGTCGTTGGTTCTGGGCAGCGCTGCGCGCCGATTCGCTCCGCCGCCACGAGCTGCCTCCGCAGGGTCGTCTGAACGCCGGCATGAAAGCCAATTCGATACTCGTGGCCGCGATGGCCGTCGGTTTCGCGGTGACAGGGGCCATGCTGCTGGGCAAGACCGGCCTGCCCCCGTGGCTGGTGTCGCGCGCGTTGTGGCTGCACGGCTTTCTCGCGATTGCGGCGGCCGTGCTCTTCGCCGGCCACCTGGCTCATGTCTTCGTCACACGCCACGGCCGCCACTACCTGCGCGCGATGGTCTGGGGCACCTTGCCCGAGGAGATAGCGCGGGAGCGTCACGAACTCTGGTGGGAGAAGACGCTCATTCGGGATGGTGCGTCCGCGGAGGCCGTGATCGAAGAAACGGCGCCCGAAGGGGCGACCGGTGAAGACGCACCGGCCCAGGAGCCCGAAGATGCGACTACGTAGGCTCGCCGTCATCGTCATTGTGCTCGCCGCGCTCGCAGCGGTTCTGCCGGGGCTCGGCTGCGGTGGCGGATTCGAAGAAGTGCGGCTCTCCAGCGGGCCGGTCACGGGCGCTACACAGGAGATCGACGGGGCGCGCATCTGGACCTTCAAGGGCATCCCGTTCGCGGCGCCTCCGGTCGGCGACTTGCGCTGGCGAGCCCCTCAGCCGGTCGAGCCGTGGACCGATCCCCTCGCTTGTGTCGACTATGCTCCCGCGTGTCCTCAGAGCACCGGAGGTGGTGAGGGAGGCTTCTTCTCCTCCGACGTCGTCGCTGTCAGCAAGACCAGTGAGGACTGCCTCTATCTGAACGTCTGGACGCCGGCCGAATCGTCCGATGACGGGCTGCCTGTCATGGTGTGGATCCATGGCGGCAGTTTCGAGGCGGGCTCCGGTGCCATGGCGATCTATGGAGGAGCGAACCTGGCCGCCAAGGGCGTGGTCGTCGTCACCATCAACTACCGTCTCGGACCTTTCGGCTTCCTCGCGCACCCGGCTCTATCTGCCGAGTCGGCCGACGGCGTCTCGGGCAACTACGGGTTGCTCGATCAGATCGCCGCGTTGCAGTGGGTACGCGACAACATCGCGCGCTTTGGCGGCGACCCGTCGCGGGTCACGGCCTTTGGCGAATCGGCGGGCGCGATCAGCATCGTCGACCTGCTGGTGAGTCCTCTGGCGGAGGGTCTCTTCCAGCGGGCCATAGCCGAGAGCGGCATCCTACTCGACCGGGGCTTCGGTGTCGCCACCGCCCGCACCCTCGCCGATGCGGAGGCCGAGGGGCGCGAGTTCGCTGTCGAACTGGGCATCGACGCCACGGTCGACGATGTGCAGGCGGCGGCCCAGCTGCGGGCAAAGAGCGCGGACGAACTGCTGGCCGCGGCCGGTGCATTGAGCAGCCGCATGAGCCTCGCGAAGACCGGCCTGGTCTGGACCCCCGTCGCCGACGGCGGCCTGCTGCCCGATCTTCCCAGCGCGCTCTGGGCGGCGGGCAAGCAACATGCGGTGCCGCTCCTGATCGGTTCGAACGCCGACGAGGGCAACGCTTTTTTGGCGGGGCTTCAGGTGGCGCCGGAGGAGTACGAGTCGGCCATGAGGACCATCTTCGGCAGTCGCTTCGAAGAAGGACTCCAGCTCTATCCCATGGGCGCGGCGAACGACACCCTGACCCCGCTCAGCCGCATGCTGACCGAGATCGGCTTCGCCTCTACGGCGCGTTTCGCGGCGGCGCGCATGGGCGCCGCGGGCGCTCCGGCCTATCTCTACCAGTTCACGCGTGTTCCCCTCAAGGGGATCAACCCGTTGGGCGCCTTTCATGCGGTAGAGATACCCTACGTGTTCGGTAACACCGGTCTCTTCGCGGGTCTCGGTCAGATCGAGGACGTGGACTACAGTCTGTCATCGACCATCATGGGCTACTGGACCCGGTTTGCCGCGACGGGCGACCCGAACGGCGGAGGGGCCCCGGCGTGGCCGCGGTACGATGCCGCGAGCGACCTGCATCTCGAGCTGGGCGATGCCGTGCGGCAGGCCGGCCCCGGCCTCTACAAGCAGGCGTGCGACCTGGCCGACAGCATGCGCCAGGCGCCCTAGAGGGCACACTCGGCTCGGTAGCGGCGGATCGTCTGATCGACGAAGCGGGGCGGCACCCCCGCCTGAGGACAACCGCACCCGCCGTGAGATCTTCGACCTCGATAGCCGGCCTTGCCTCACGTCGGCCGCGCCGCCCGTACCAAGACCCTATTCGAACAAGTCGCTTTCTCGGTCTCTAGTCGAGGCTGAACGGCGGGTACTCGTCGGTGATGAGGAGGAAGGCGTAGGCCTCGACGCGCAGCCACCAACGTCCGACGCCGACCACGTAGTCGAACAACGCCCGTGGGTAGCGTCCGGTGAAGAGGATCGCGAACCAGGCGATGATGACGCAGAAGACCGCTCCGATGGTCGCGAAGAAGAGGACTATGTAGTGAGGGATGGCCAGGAACCACTTCACGAGCGGCAAGAACTGGTTCAGTTGCTTCGCGTCAGGGTACGCAAAGTCGAGATGCACCGCCTGCTCTTCGTCGGTCGACGGGTACTCGTCGCGCAGAAGGGCGGCGTAGACCCACACCCGGGTCATGAAGCGCGTGAGTTGGAGGTTCCAGTCGTACCACCAGCGGGGATACTTCTGCCTGAAGACCAGCATCAACACCAACGGAAAGAAGAGCACGGCGGTCGTGCCCCAGGCCCAGTTGCCCGAGTTGTCGTTCGAGCCACCATACGAGAGTAAGCTGATGATTATTCCGATCGGGATGATCCAGATGAAGCGAAGCGCGCTCGAGAGCCGGTTGAGCTGGCGGTCGGGGTAGTCGACGCTGAAAGTAAGCGCATAGGGCTTCGCAGGCGGGTATCCGGCACTTTCGGGCGGGGGCCACTGTGTCTGTTCGCTCACGATCGTCCTCCTATCATATGGTCTGCGCTAACATTGGTGGGTCTGTCTGGACCCGGAACGAGACTGCATGGCATTAGAACGTATCACCAACCTGCGTCCCGTCAAGCGCTATCGTTCGGAGCGCTACGTCCTTATCTCACTTGCGACGTTCGCGCTGTCGGTGGTGGTGCTGCGCGGCGTCCTCAAGCTGACCGGCTATCCGTCGATCGGCAACGACACCGTACACATCGCCCATGTGCTCTGGGGGGGACTCGCACTGTTCGCGTCGTCGCTCTTGCTGCTCATCGTGTCCAACCGCTGGGCACTGTCTTTTGGAGCGGTTCTTTCAGGTGGAGGAGTGGCGCTCTTCATCGACGAGGTCGGCAAGTTCATCACCCAGAGTAACAACTATTTCACTCCGGCCGCGGCTCCGATCATCTATGGACTCTTTCTGGGCACGGTGCTCATCTACCTGCAGCTGCGGAGGCCACGTTCGCGTGACACTCGGGGCGAGATGTACAAAGCGTTGGAGCAACTGCCGCAGATCGTCGACCGCGAGATGAGCCGTCACGACCTGAACGTGCTGCGTCGTCGACTCGAGAAGCTGCACGTCTCGGCCGAAGACCAGGCGCTGCGTGACCTGGCCGCCGCGATGCTGGTGTACGTGCGGGCGGAGGAGCCGCGCATCGTCGAGCAACGACCGGGCAGAATCCATAGCGCAGTCGTGCGCGTGCGGGCCTTGGGCAGGCGGACCTTCTCGCGCTCTCGTCTGAGGGTCTTTCTGATCGTCGCGCTGATCGGACTGGGCGTCTATGCCGTCATAGACATGGCCATTCTCGCGTTTCTGGCCTTCGCTCCCGCATCGGGGGC
>JAKAHF010000060.1 GCA_021815245.1 Actinomycetes bacterium | reverse complement strand
GGCCGACAGACCGACCCCACCGCCGCCCAGCACGAGCAGCTCATCGGCCGGGCCGACCTGCAGAGCGGTGATGACCGCCCCAGCGCCCGACATGGCGCCACAGGGTAGCGCCGCGAGGATCTCGGGTGGAGTGTCGCCGTCGACTTTGACAAGCGAATCCTCGGGCACCAGCGAATGGGTGGCGAACGACGACTGCTGGAACCAGGCGCCCGAGATCCATTCACCGTTCAGCTTGATGGTCGGTGAACCGTCCAGGCGCTTCCCCCCGAATAGGAGAGGAAAGGCGTTGTCGCATATGTGGCGTTTGCCCGTCAGGCAGTTGGGACACACCCCGCAGGCGGGCCACGACAGGATCACTCGGTCGCCGGGTTTGACGTAGGTGACTCCGGCTCCCACGTCTTCGACCACGCCGGCTCCCTCGTGACCAACGACGGCCGGCATGGGTACCATGATCTGCATGTTGGCGTCGGTGTGGCAGACTCCAGCCGCCTCCACCCGCACGTAGACCTCGTTGGCTCTGAGGTCGTCCAACTCGACCGACTCGATGGTGTAGGGACCGCCGGGCTCACGCACCACAGCGGCGCTCGCCATCTTGCCCATCGCTCACTCCTTTCCTCGCGCGTTGGTTCGAGTGTGACGCTGTGCCGGGCCTACGACCTGCACCGAAGCAGACGGCTGAACGAACGCGCTGCGCCTCGATGACGCGGCTCTGTCGGTCAACCTCCGGCGAGCGGCAGCACTATCACGATTTCGTCGCCCTGCGAGAGGACCGTGCCCTCGTCGCGAAGGTCTGACGTGCCGTTCAGCAACACCATGATACGCCGTGAGAAGGCGCGCCTGTCACGGTCCCACAACGAAGACTCCAGCCGAGTGCGCATGGTCTCTTCGATCGAGTCGAGTACATCACGGTAGGTGCCCTCCTCGGCGATCTCGAGACTCATGGTCGGCGAGCCGACCTGAGCCCGGAGCGAGCCCAGGAAGGTCAAGGTCACTTGCATCTGCGGCACTCCTTACAATCGCGATGGTCTCACGGCGTCTCGCGGGATCATGAGAAGGCGGCGGGCGGCACCAACGGCGGCGAGGCGGCCAGGCGTTCGACCGCCTCTGTGTACTTCGCCAGCTCGTCACTCAGATCGAGCTTGCCCGTGTACACGGCCTTGACGGCCAGGAAGACGGAAAGCACGGTCCAGAAGACGTCCTTGGTGGAATACGTGGTGTCCCACGAGGCCCGCATGACAACATTCTCCACTCCCCCCAGAAGCGCAAACGCCGTGAGTTCGTCGCGGGCCGGCAGCTCGGGTCCTCCGCCTGCACGCATGGCGACGAGGTCCTCGAGCGTGTCGCGGCACATGTCCTTGTATGACCGTTCAACGGCTTTGCGCATGTCATCGTCTTCGTGCAGACCTTCCGAGCGCACGAGAGCCATGAGGTCGGGGCTGAGCGCCTGCACGCCGAAATAGCCCTGGGTGCGAGCGAGATTGCGGAGCGCCGGATCGGGTTCCGAGGTCAGTCGACTCTCGAGAAATCCACGCATCCAGCCGACGAAGACCTCGAACGACTCCACGAATAGCTGCTGCTTCGACGGAAAGTGGCTGTAGAAGACCGGGGGAGTGACACCCACCTCGGCCATGATGTCGACGACGCGGGTGCGTTTGTAGCCGCGGCGCGCGAAAAGCCGCGCGGCGGCGATGAGAATCGATTGACGGGTCTGCTCGGCCTGCTCGGCCACCAAGTCTATGTCCATCGCGCCGGCGGAAGCGACCTCGGCGGCCAGACGCCCCTTGATTTCGTCGAGCGTCTTGCCTTCGTGCTTGAGCGCCGAGATCTGCCCCAGAAGGTCCCTATGCGTGTCGCTGTAGACGGCACGGCTCGCGGCCGCCTTCTGGGCCACCGGAAGCAGGCCCTCGCGCACGTAGAAGTAGATGGTGCTGCGTGGGATGCCGCTGAGGCGCTCGAGCTCTCGTATGGTCAAAGTCTGCATCATGGGGGATGATGCCATCAGCCCGACCGGCCCGCAAGCAGGGTCGCCGGTCCGTGCGCGTGACACCCGACGAGGAGCCTCGATGGACTGCAAGAAAGACACTAATCTGGCCCGCTGCAACTGCAGTTACTCTTCCTGCTCGCGCAAAGGCGTGTGCTGCGATTGCCTCGCCTACCACTTGAAGAGCAGAGAGCTTCCGGCCTGCTGCTTCCCCGCCGACGCCGAGCGTACGTACGACCGCACCTTCGAGCACTTCGTCCGCTTGGTGGAGAGCGGCAAGCGCTAGAGCCTCCGGGGCACCCGGCCGCGCGGACGAGCTGTGCTACTCCTCGATCGCCGGTGGCGGCGGCTCGGCCAGAGCGGTCCGAGCGGCGGCGCGCCGGCGCAACTGCGGCAATCCCCGCAGAGCCAGCACCAGCAGGGCGGCCACGACGCACGTGATGCCGGCGGCCTCCATGCCCGACACGCGCTCTCCTAGTTGCAGAGCCGCGGCCGAGATGCCGATCACCGGAGTCGCCAGCGTGCTGATGCCGGCCACGCCCGTCGGCAGCGCTCTCAGCACAAACAGCCACAGCACCCAGCTGACCGCGGTAGCCGGGATGACGTTGTAGGCGAGCGCCCCGATGAACGCTCCCGACCACTCGATGGCCCGCGAGGGCACCAATGTCGCGATGACGATCAAGGGGATGGTGCCGTAGAGCATCTGCCACGCGGTGAGGTTGATCACGTCGACGGCGCCCTGCCGGTTGATCCACTTGGCGACGACGGCGCTCGCGGCCCAACTGATACCCGACCCTATCGCCAGCACCTTGCTCTGCCACGTGCCGCCCAGATGGGCGGGGTCGAGCACCAGCAAGAGTCCGGCAAGCGCGAAACCGGCGGCCACCCATTGCAGACCCGCGATACGTTCGCCCAGAAACAGCCTACCCAAGACGATTCCCCAGACGGGCATGGTGTAAACGAGAGCCGACACTCTGCCCGCGGCCCCCGATTCGAGTGCCCACATGAGCAGACCGATCATGCCGGTCGTCTGTAGCACGCCGAGCAACACCGTCCGCGGGATCTGGGTTGGCCGCAGCGGACGACGAAGCAGGACCAGCACCATGAACAGGGCGATGGCGCCGAGACCGGTACGCAAGGCGGTGAAGGGCCAGACTCCCGAGTACTTCAGACCGATCTTCATGACCACCCAGTTGTAGCCGAGAAACACCGACTGTCCGGCAAGTGCCGCAACGGCGAGTCCACTCGTGGCACGGTCGGCGCCAGGCGGGCGGGCGGGCACGGCACGATTCACCCTTCAGTCCCCCCTGAGCCGCCGGACTTCCTGCCGGCTCCAACACGTACCTCTCCCAACCAGCTCGCCCCGGCGGCGGCGACCACGATGGCGAAGATGCCGATCAGTTCTCGATCGTCGAGACGCTGCGCTAGGATGAGGAATCCCATCAGAGCCGCGATGGCCGGCTCGATGCTGAGGAGGATGCCGTAGGTCGAAGCCCGCACGCGCTTGATCGCGGCGAGTTCCAGGAAGTATGGCAGAGCCGAGGAGAGCACGGCGACCACCAGGCCGAGGAGGATGGCCCGCCCATGTCCGGAGATCTTGACTCCCGTGGCGAGCCAGATGGGTGTCAACAAGATGGACGCGGCCACGAGCATCAGGGTCGTGGCCCGCAGAGGCTCCACGCGAGACACCGTCCTCTTGGCCACCACGATGAAGGCGGCCCAGCACGCGGCCGCGGCCAGCGCGAAGACCAGGCCGGGCACTCCCACCGAGCCGCTCGGCCGGGCAAGCAGCCAGACCCCCGCCGCCGCCAGCACGACCCAGACGACATCGAGCGGCCGTCTCGAGCCGGCGATCGCCACTCCGAGCGGCCCGATGAACTCCACGGCCACGACGATGCCGACCGGCGCCCTGCTGATGGCCTCGTAGAAGCAGAAGTTCATTGCCACCAGACTCAAGGTGAGCATCGCTATGAGCGTCCGCTCGCCCTTCTGAGGCAGGCGCAGCCAGCGGGGGTGTACGGCGGCCAGCATCACGGCGGCGAGGACGGTGCGCAGCCAAACCGCCTCGATGACACCGACCGATTCGATGACCTTCACGGCGACCGCCGAGCCGGCCTGCATGAGCATGCCGACGACCACGACCAGCACGACCGCCGAGGCGGAGTCGCGACGGTACGAGGTGGCAGCGAGCCGGGAGTTGTGAAAACGCGATCGCACCTCTCGAAGTTACACTACCGACTCTCCCGATGCGGGCTTCCTCGCGAGTTATGATGAATGCGCGCAGGATGCGTTGTCCGCAGTTCCTCGACGTTCGGCAGGCTTCGAGAGAGGGTGGTAAGAATGCTCTCAGACTCCGACCAGGGGTCACACGGGGCGGAAACCGACTTTCTTTTCGATACCCGATATCAGACGATCATCGACGCCCTCCCTGAGGGGCTCGCGCACTGCCGCATAGTCTTCGACAGCGAGGGCACCCCGGTCGATTGGGTGTTCCTCGCGGTGAACCGCGCCTTTCGCGCCCTGTTCAACGGAGCCGACCCGGTGGGGATGACCGGCAGCGACTTTCTTCCCGCCATTACCGAGGGTTCTCCACCCCTGATCGACGGCCTCCGCCAAGTGGTGGTTTCGGGCGAATTCACGGCCAGCGAATACTACGCTGCTCGCTTGGACAAATGGGTGCACATCTCCGCCTCTTCGCCGTCGCCAGGGCACCTGCTGGCTCTCGTGAGCGACATCAGCGAGCGCACGCGCATCCAGAAGTCTCTGCGGGTCATGCAACTGTCGATCGATGGTTCGCCCGACCTGATCCACTGGTCGGACGCCGAGGGCCGCACGGTCTACGCCAACCCGGCGATGTGCGCGGCACTTGGCTACACCATCGAGGAGTTCCGCGAGCTGTATGTCTGGGATTTCGACATCGAGGCCACGCGTGAACTCTACGCCAGCAGGTTTCGGGCCAACTCCAAGTCGGGGACCCTCCAGCTGGAGACCACGCTCCGCGGCAAGCGAGGCGACGAGATCAAGGTGACCACGTCGGTCGTCTACCTCCTGAGCGAGGGGACCGACTTGGTCATCAACTTCTTCAGAGACATCACCGAGCACAGGCGCATCGGCAACTCACTCATCACGACCCAAGACACGGTCGATCAATCCCCCGACATGGTGCACTGGCTCGACAGAGACGGCAGGATCGTCTACGCGAACAAGGCGATGGCCGACTGCGTCGGTTATTCGCGGCAAGAGCTGCAGTCGATGTATGTGTGGGATCTCACCCCCGACGTCACACCCACATCTTTCGGCACCTGGTGGGGAGCGGGCGAGGCGAGGTCTCCGGTAGCGCACGAATCAGTCTGGAGCGCGCGCGATGGTCGACGCGTGCCTGTGGAGATCTCCAGCTACATCGTGGCGACCCCCGACACGACCCTGTCGATCAACTACGGGCGCGACGTCACCGCTCGCAAGGAGGCCGAGGACGCACTGCAGGAATCTCAGCGGATGCTGCGGTTGGTGCTCGACACTGTGCCCATGTCCATCACCTGGAAAGACTCCGGGCTGCGCTACCTCGGCTGCAACACGGCTGTGGCAGATCAGGCGGGCCTTTCCAGCCCCGATCAGATCGTCGGACTGGCCCAGGCGGACATACCTGCCCTCGGTCTTAGCCAATCGAGTCTCGCGGCCGATCTCGAGGTGCTTTCGACCGGCTTGCCGAAACTGCGGTACGAGGAGGTGCTGACTCCTCCCGACCGGCCGCCCCGGCGCGTGCAGGGCAGCAAGGTGCCGCTCCGTGGACGCGACGGCCGCGTGTTTGGCGTGCTCGATGTGCATGAGGACGTGACCGACCGGCACCGGATGCTTCAGACCCTGCGAGAACGCGACGATCAACTCAGGCAATCGCAGAAGATGGAGGCCGTGGGTAGGCTCGCCGGCGGCATCGCCCACGACTTCAACAACGTGGTGACCACCATCATCGGATACAGCGACCTGCTGCTCGCGACTCCCGAGGTCACCCCCAAACCGTTGTTCGAGGACGTACGAGAGATACGGGCCGCAGCCGAGCGAGCGCGCACGTTGACACGCCAGATACTGGCCTTCTCTCGGCGCCAGGCTCTCGAGCCCAAGGTGCTGTCGCTCACCGATGTCATCGGCGAGACCGAACGTCTTCTTGCGCGCACCATCGGTGCCGACATCGACCTGAAGGTCGACTGCGCCCCCGACTTGGGCCAGGTGGAGGTCGATGAGCACGAGTTCGTACAGGTTCTGCTCAATCTGGCCGTCAACGCTCGCGATGCCATGCCATCCGGCGGCACGTTGACCGTGCGCACGGCCAACGTCGACCTCTCCGAGGAGTTCTGTGAGACCCATCCCGACGCGCAGCCCGGCCGGCACGTTCTCGTCACCATGACCGACACGGGGAGCGGGATGGACGGCGAGACGGCCGCACGCGTGTTCGAACCGTTCTTCACGACCAAGCCGGCAGGGCAGGGCACCGGGCTCGGCCTCTCCATGGTCTACGGCGTGGTCGCGCAAAGTGGAGGTTGCATCTATGTAGAGAGCGAGCCCGGCACAGGCAGCAGCTTCTACATCTATCTGCCGCGCTACGATCAGACCGACGCGACCGAAGGCTCAACCGCGGACAAACCCGACCTTCCGCCTTGCGTGCTGGTGGTCGATGACGATGCGACCTTTCGCACGGTCACAGTGCGGATGCTCGAGAAACGCGGCTTTCGCGTGCTATCGGCAGTCGACGGAGACCAGGCGGTCGACATGCTCGCCGACAGGAGGCGGAAGATCGACCTGCTGCTCACCGACGTGGTGTTGCCCGGCGGTCTTCAAGGCGTTCATGTGGCGCAACAGGCCTCCAGTCTTCGGCCGGGACTTCCGATACTCTACATGTCCGCCTACTCTCGCGATAGTATTGTGAGCGGCGGCAGGCTGAGGGCAGGAGAAGACTACCTGGAAAAGCCGTTCACGGCGGAGCACCTGGTGACCCACGTACGGGAGATGCTTCATGACCGAAGCGTCCAACGCTAGAGCGACCATCCTCATCGTAGATGATGAGCCGAGCATAGTCCGACTGCTTACCCGCGCGCTTCACAGCGTCGGTTACACGTCTGTCGAGGGGTTCACAGATCCTCTGGAGGCCCTCAACTACCTCTTCTCCAACAGCGCCGACTTGATCGTGCTCGATATCAACATGCCCGGCATGTCGGGCTATGACTTTCTGAACGACCTGAGCCGGCGTCTCACCGAGGACACGTTCCTGCCGGTGCTCATGGTAAGCGGCATGTCGGAGGCTGAGGCGAGGCTGCTTGCGCTTCAAGCGGGCGCCAACAACTTCTTGGCCAAGCCGATCGACATCAAGGTCTTCCTCGCCCACGTACATTCCCTGCTCGAGACCCGATTCATGAGTCTGCGGCTGAACAAAGACCGAGGCGTGCTCGAAGAGCTGGTGAGGCGGCGCACCAGCCAGTTGCAGCAGGCCCACCACGAGATCCTCGATCGACTGGCGCGAGTGGCCGAATACCGCGACGATACCACGGGGCAGCATACCGAGCGGGTGGGCCAACTCTGCGGCCTTCTCGCGGGTGAGATGGGCTTCACCCAGGAGAGAGTCAGCCTCATCATTCACACGGCGCCCCTCCACGACCTGGGCAAGGTCGCTATCCCCGACGCGGTGCTCCTGAAGAAGGGCCCCTTCGACGAGGACGAGCGCGAGATCATGCGCAAGCACTCGGCGCGCGGCGCGGCTCTGCTGAGCGGCGGTACGTCGGAGTTGGTGCAGATGGCCGAGGAGATAGCACTGTTCCACCACGAACGCTGGGACGGCATGGGCTATCCGTGCGGCCTGCAGGGCGACGAGATCCCGCTCACGGCTCGCATCGTCGCTGTGGCCGACACTTTCGACGCTCTGATCCACGCCCGTCCCTACAAGGAGGCCTGGGAGGTCGACGAAGCGATCGCCGAGCTACAGAGGAACCGCGGCCACCAGTTCGACCCCGATGTGGTCGACGTGCTCCTCAGGCTCTACAGCGAAGGACGCCTCGTGTACTCCGAGGATCAGGTCGCCGCGGCCGATTGAGTGCCCTGCGCACACACGCTCAACTTTTGCGTAGCCCGTCATCTTCGGGTATCAGCTTCGAGCCGGTTGCTGCCGATACCTTTGGTTAGAAGGGTGGATTGCCGGTCGCCGGAGGAGATGGACGTGTTTGAGAACGGAGTACCAAAGCCCCGAGAGGTCGACAGACTCTCGGCGGATGTGGAAACGCTCTGCTACGACTGGCGGCGCATGCGATCGGTCATCGAGCGCATCGCCCGCATGCCGTGGTGGGATCTCCACACCCTTTGCTGCTCGTTCTGCCACGCGCCTTTCGAGGTATCCGCAGGCGAATGCACCCATGAGATCGACTGCATCTACGAACGCTGCTGCCAGATAGCGGGCGCGAAAGCCCTGCCTCTGCCGAACGAAGCCGCCCTCGAAGAATGGAAGCGCGAGCAACTGCAGAGCGAGTCTGAGGCCAACTTCATGATGTAGAGCGCAGGCGACCGGAGAACCGCCGGTCTCTTCGCACTCAACGGCCCACTAGAAACGT
>JAKAHF010000059.1 GCA_021815245.1 Actinomycetes bacterium | reverse complement strand
GGCTACATCCTGCAGAACGGCGCGGTGCTCGACGACGCCAAGCCCGAGAACCTGAAGGCAATGATCGAGACGGGACGCGCCTGGAGAGGATAGTGTTTGGTTCTTCCGAGGCCTCAGAAGCAGCAGGACGCCTGGTCGCGGCTTTCTCCGGCTGAGAAGCTCGAGGCGCGTTGGGCCGCCGCCCTTGACCCCGGCACTCCATTCGTCAGCCCCCAGGCTGAGGCGGACTACAGGGCGCGGGTGACGCGGCTCAAGAAGGCCTGGACACTCGACGGGCTGCCCGATCGGGTGCCTGTGTGTGTTCTCTCCAACTTCTTCCCGTTCTTCTGGGCCGGGCTCACTCCGTACGAGGCAATGTATGACGGGCCTCGTGCGGCCGACGCCTGGATCAGGTGCAACCGGGAACTGCAGATGGACCACGCGGCCGGCATGCTGCCCCCCGCGGGCGCGGCCCTCGACATACTCGAGCCGAAGTCGTTTTCTTGGCCCGGGCACGGCCTCTCCAAGCGGTCAACGTGCCAGTGCAACGAAGCCGAATGGATGCTCGCCGATGAGTATGACGATCTCATCAGCGATCCAACAGGCTTCCTGTTCGAGGTCTACCTGCCCCGCATCGCCGACTCCCTCAGTGGCTTCGCGCGTCATGGGGCCATCGGTGACGTCCTCCAGTTGTACTCCACGCCCTACTACCTGCTGACCTGGGGCCTTCCCGAGATGCGGGCGAGTGTCGAGAGGCTCTCGGCTGCCGGACGCGAAGTACTCGCCTGGCTCGGGTTGCAGAGCCAGGCCATCGATACATCCAGGAGCGAAGGCGTCCCGCTGCTTGTCGGCGGCATCGCCATGACCCCCTTCGATTTCATCGGCGACACCCTGCGCGGCACCCGGCAGGTCTGCATGGACATGTACCGCCGTCCGGACAAGCTCCGCGCCGCGGCCGAGAAGCTCGTCCCCGTGCTTCTGCGCTGGCTCAACCGCAACACCACTCCCGAGAGTCCTCCCGTCGTGGTCGTCCCGCTTCACAAAGGCACCGATCGCTTCATGAGCGACGAGCAGTTCAGGGAATTCTACTGGCCCAGCCTGCGTCAGTACCTGGAAGGCGTACGTCGGGCGGGGCTCATGGCCTACGTCATGGCCGAGGGCAGCTACTCCACCAGGCTGGAGCTCTTCGCCGAGCTGGAGCCGGGCACCATCATCTGGCACTTCGACCAGACCGACCTCCGCGAAGCCAAAGACGTGCTCGCCGGCATCGCTTGTGTACAGGGCAACGTGCCCCACTCGCTGCTTCAACTCGGCACACCGCAACAGGTCACCGCATGTTGCCGCGACCTGATCGACCGCGTGGCTCCCGGGGGAGGATACGTGCTCGATGCCGGCGCGGCGCTCGATGAAGCGCAAGGAGCCAATGTGCGGGCGATGATCCAGGCAGCGAAGGACTTCGGGGTCTATTAGCCACGAAAGTCGCGCCAAGGGGACCCGGTTGAGTTCTGTAGGCGGAACACAGTTCACGAAGGCTTTGTACGACCAGCAACAAGAATGTAGAATCGATTGTGCGTGGTGGCACCCAAGGGGGGGCCGGAACAGGTCCTTACCGGCCTCGGCAGTCACTTCGCGCGGACAGGGCGTTCGACTCGGAAAGGGACAGCACATGAGAAAGAGCAGATGGCTGGTAGCCGCACTCCTCGCAGTGTTGGCGTTCGGGTTGCTTCTCGCCGCGTGCGGCGGGGGCGACGAAACTTCCACTACGGTGGCACCTGGTACGACCAACACCACCGCCACACCCACGACGACCGCGCCGGGTTCCAGCGACACCACTGCGGCGCCTTCCACCGATACCACGGTGGCAGTTCCAACAGAGACGCTGAGGATCGGCGTTGTTCTGCAGTTGAGCGACTGGTATTCGGCTGTGGATGCCGCTGAGAAGAACGACGTCGAAGCCGTCGCCAAGATGATCAACGACGCGGGCGGCATCAAGGCCGGAGGCAAGGCCTACATGATCGAATTGGTCGAAGAAGACGGCAAGAGCTCGTTCGATGCCAACACCGCGGCTGCTACCAAGCTCGTGCTCGACGAGAAGGTGCAGTTCGTGCTCGGCCCGGCAGGCCCGTTCAACGTGGCGACAACTCCGGTCTTCGAACAGGCCAAAGTCCTCCACGTCGCCAGCTACAACGGCCTTCAGCCGGGCGAGATGGACGCTACCACGACCTATGAGTTCCTGGGCATGGACCCGATCACCCAGCACGATGCCGACATCAAGGCCCTCCTCAAGGCCTATCCGAATGTGAAGAAGATCACCATCGCCTCCGAGGATTCGACCTGGCCGTCGTTCAAGGACGCCATGCTCGGACTGGTAGCCTCGAACGGCCTCGAGCTGGCCGGCGACCCGATCCTGTTTGCCACCATGGCTGAGGACTACAACCCGATCGCCACGAAGATCAAGGCTCAAGGAGCCGACGCGGTGTGGATGCCGATCGGCATCGACCCCTCCTTCGCCGGCATCATCAAGGGCGCCCGGACGCTCGGTTTCACCGCTCCCTTCACCTTCCCGACCGACGCGCCGCAGATGATCGGCCTCCTCGGTAAGGAAGCGGCGACCGACCTGGTCTGCATGATGACCAAGAGCCTCGACGACCCGAGCATGAAGCCTGACCTGTGGATCACGAAGCTCCTCAATACGGGCGATCCCAAGCGCCAGATCTTCGGCCTCGCGCCCGACGGTCTCATCATGCTCGCCTATGCCATCGAGCAGGCCGACAGCATCGATCCGACCGTGGTTCGCGACAAGTGGCAGACTCTGACCGAAGTCCCGACTCTGTTCGGCCCTGGCTTCCCCACCGGCGAGAAGCTCTATGGCATGAAGAATCACGCCTGGGGCTACGACTCGCCATGGGTGCTCGTGATGAACGGTGAGATCCAGTTCCAGCCGTGGATCCATCCGACTCCGGCCCCGTAAGCATCAGCTGACCTCGTAGCGAATGAGGCGGCTGCCCGAGAGGGCAGCCGCCTCTTCTCTATGGGCTCACTGCACGGACGTGACGGTGCCGGTAAGGACGGGCGCCGTCCGCGATGCGTCGGGCCCGAAGAGGATCTAGCGGTCGCGCGTGGCGCGGGCGCGCTGCTCGGCCTGCGGCTTCTGCTCGAGTAGTCGCCGACACATGTGGACGCCCTCGAAGGCGTCGCTCGTCCAGGCGTCGGCTCCCACGTAGGCGGCGACCGTGCTGTCGATTGTGCC
Organism: Actinomycetes bacterium; assembly: GCA_021815245.1. The sequence goes on along the minus strand of JAKAHF010000059.1, from coordinate 5,351 downwards.
GCCGCCGATGACGATGAACGGGTGATAGCCAAGGTCGTCTTCGCGTGAGCGCAAGAACTCCGCCGTCTCGCGCATGCTTCTGAAGGCGGCCGCGATCAGCCCCGAGAAACACACCATATCGGGCTTGAATCGCCGCGCAGCTTCGAAGAAGTCCTCCTTGGGGACGTTGACTCCGATATCCACCACCGTGAACCCGTAGCTCTCAGCGACCGCACGGAACACGCTCTTGCCTATGTCGTGGATGTCGTCGGCCACAGTTCCCAGGACCATCGACCCTACTTGCGCCGGGGCCGGGTTCGCGGGCTCCTCGAGGATGTCCATCACTTCTTTGAAGATCTCGCCACCCATGATGAGCGCCGACAGGTGGTAGTCGCGCCGTTCGTAGCGCTCGCCGACCACCCTCAGGGCCTGTTGGCAGGCCGTGAGCATCGACGTGCGCGTGGTCTGTCCCCCGGCGACCAGTTCGCGCGCGATCTCGAGAGTGGCATCCTCGTCGAGTTCGATCATCGAGCGGGTAAGGTCGTCAAGCGTCACCGAGCATCTCCACACCTATGACTTTGCGGGCCGACTCCGAGCGCGAGCGCAGCCTGAATAGGTCGGCGCGCACGAGAAACGAGCCATAGCTGACCGGCCGGTCGTCACCATCATAGAAGACGTGCTCCAGAAGAAGCGCCGGGTCGCCTTCGCGTGCGCCGAGCACGACTGCAGTGGCATCGTCGAGCAGGAGAGCGCTGATGATCTGCTCTCCGCTATAGAAGCGCTCGGTGCGGTCGGATTCCATCAGACTCTCGAGCGCCGTGAGCTGCAGTTGCGATTCGACCAGCGCCCGCCTCGGGTCGTACAGGATGTACTCGTTGTGGTACATGGCGGGAGTGCCGTTCTTGTAGACCAGGCGCCGGAAGTGCACCAGACGTGTGCCGACCGGCACCTGAAGTTCCTTGGCTCCCCGCGCGTCAGCTCGCGTCATAGTGGTCGAAAGAAGGCGGGTGTCGGGTGGTTCGTGCCACCCGTGGTCTGTGACCGGCTCGAGATGGTAGTCCGGGTCGCTCTGGCCGGGCGAGCTCACGTAGGTGCCGCTGCCCTTCACACCGTAGACAAGTCCCCGGTCCTCGAGGGTGGCCAGCGCGCGACGCAGAGTCATGGAACTAACGCCGAAGCGCCCGCACAGCTGGGCGACCGAGGGGAGCCGCGATCCCGGCGGGTACTCGCCCGCGGATATCTGGTGCTCGAGGGTGCGCGCGATCCTCAGATAGGGAGCGGTCTGAGACCCATTCTCGCCGCGTTTGTCGAGCTTCTCGTGCATGCCTGACACGATACATCATCCCGGGTTGGTGGGCCGGTGGGAACACGGCCATCCTAACATAGATAGCATGATAGTAAGGCGAAGCACAATAAGCTAGATAGCAAACTGCTTTACAAGTCTTGCTACTTGATTGTAGAATCGGCGGTATCCGATAGGCGCCAGAGGGAGGCGCCGGGACAGGTCGACGTCGACCTGGCTAGTCCGCAAGTACGACAGGGTCTTCGAATCGGAAAGGGGCTGCAGATGACAAGGAGCAAATGGCTCGTGGCCGCACTGCTGGTCGTGCTGGCCTTCGGGCTTGTCTTCGCCGCGTGTGGCGGCGACGACAAGGATTCTTCAACGACGGCGCCACCAGATACCACACCCACTACCGCGCCTGACACCACCGCTCCGCCGACCACCGGGCCGGCTTCGAGCGACACCACCGTGGTCACCACGGGCGAGCCGACCGAGACATTGCGCATTGGCGCCATCCTCTCGCTGTCTGATTGGTATTCGGTCGTCGACGCGGCCGACAAGGTCGACCTCGAGTATCTGGCCGAGATCATCAACGAAGAGGGCGGCATCAAGGCCGGCGGCAAGGCCTACAAGATCGAGTTGGTCATCGAAGATGGCAAGAGCAGCCTCGACGGCAATACCGCCGCCGCCACCAAGCTCGTTCTCGACGAGAAGGTGCAGTTCGTGATCGGCCCGGGCGCGTTCTTCAACGTGGCCACTTCGCCGATCCTCGAGCAGGCGCAAGTTCTGCACGTTGCCTGCTACAACGGCATGCAGCCCGGCGAGATGGGTCCCCAGACTCCCTATGAGTTCCTCGGCATGGATCCCATCAACCAGCAGTCGGCCGCCCTCAAGGCCATCAAGGAATACTATCCAGACGTGAAGACCATCTGCATGGCCACCGAGGATGCGACGTATCCGGCCTTCGAGACGGCCTTCAAGGACCTCGTGACGAGGAGCGGCCTCACCCTCTCGGGCGACCCGGTGCTCTTTGCCACCAACGCTGAGGACTACAACCCGACCGCCGCCAAGATCAAGGCCCAGAATCCCGACGCGGTGTGGATGCCGATCGGTATTCTGCCCTCGTTCGCGGGCGTCGTGAAGGGTCTGCGCACCCTTGGCTACACCGGCCCGATCGTCTGCCCGGCCGATGCCGAGCAGCTCATCGGCATCACCGGTGTCGAGGCGGCCACCGACTTGGTGCTCGTACTCAACAAGGACATCACCGATTCTGGCCAGACCGAGATCTACAAGCAGCTCGTGGCCAAGGGCGACCCCAACCGCGAGATGTATGGTCTGGCTCCCAACGCGCTCTACATGCTGAAGTTCGCCATCGAAGCGGCCGACAGCATCGATCCGACTGCTGTCAAGGCCAAGTGGGAGACCCTGTCGACCATACCGACCCTGTTTGGCGACGGCTTCCCGACCGGGGCGCAGCTCTTCGGCATGGCCAACCATGCCTGGGCATATCCGGTGCCGGTGTCGCTGGTCATGAACGGCAAGGTCGAACTCAAGCCGTGGATCAGCCCGGATCCGACTCCGTGACGATTGTCGGCTATGTAGCGGGATAGCAGCGCTTTGCCTAGCGGCGGGGAATCGGGCGGGAGGTGCCCGATTCTTCGCCGCTAGGATTCAACACAAACAACAAACACGTCTACTGCGTGCCCAAGGAGCGAGACTGCCATGAGCGACACGAGTCCCTCCATCCCCCCCGACACAACGTTCGACGGGTGGGATCGGCTCGACTGGCGGCAACGCCGTCAGCGCAGGTTCGACCGCTGGTTCGCGGCGCGGAGCGTCCCCTTCGCCGGCGACGAGGCCAGGCGGGCGTACACCGAGCGCCTGCAGATGTTCATCGACGCCCTCGAGCTGAAGAAGCCTGCCAGGGTGCCGGTCAACGCCGTCATGGGGTTCTATCCCACGAAGTTCGGCGGCCTCACGCTCAAGGAGTCCATGTACGAATTCGAGAGGGCGGGCGCCGCTTGGACCGCCTTCTACGAGCATTTTCAGCCCGACTACCAGTCGATGCCGGTGCCGCCGGCTTCGGTCTTCGACAAGCTGGGTCTGCAGTTCATCCAGTGGCCCGGCCATGGCATCAGCGAGCACACGCCGTGGCAGTACGTCGAAGCCGAGTACATGAAGGCTGAGGACTACGACGCGCTCATCGCCGATCCGTCCGACTGGTTTCGCACCACGTTCCTGCCGCGCATAGGTTCGGCCTTCGCTCCGCTGGCCGGGCTCGACTCGTTTGTCAACATGATGGAAGCCTCGATGATCTGGGCCAACATCTTGCCCTTCGCCAATCCGGCGGTGCTCGAGGCGGTGCGGCAGATCAGCGAGGCCGCTCAGGAGTCGTTCCGCTACCTGCTGACGACCGGCATGGCCAATGGCGACGCGGCTGCGCGACTCGGCATCGCGCCCATGGTCGGAGCCATGGGCAAGGCGCCCTATGACGTTCTTGCCGACACGCTGCGTGGCACTCGGGGCATCGTGATGGACCGCTTCCGCCAGCCTGAGAAGATCATCGCCGCCTCCGAACGGCTCACGCCACTCATGACGCGCTGGATACTCAACCAATTGGCGATAGCCGACGCTCCGGCGTGTATCTTCGTTCTGCACAAAGGCGCCGACGGGTTCATGAGCGACGCCGACTTTCGCACGTTCTACTGGCCGACCCTGAAGGCCGTGATGCTTGGTCTTGTCGAGCAGGGTTGCGTGCCCCTCATGTTCGCCGAGGGGGGCTATAACTCGCGCTTGCAGGCGATAGCCGACGACGAACTCCCGGCCGGGAGCGTGGTCTGGCTGTTCGATCACACCGACATGGCCGAGGCCAAGCGCGTCCTCGGTGGGCGGGCCTGCATCGCCGGCAACGTGCCGAGCTCACTGCTCGCCGTGGGCACGGCCGGTGAGGTCGAGACCTACGTCAACAACCTACTCGATACCTGCGCGACCGACGGCGGATTCATGCTCATGACCGGCGCCGTGGTCGACGACGCCAAGCCCGAGACGCTCAAGGCCATGATCGACACGGGTCGAGCCTGGAACGGGTGATCTTTCGGGGGCGCTGGCGACGCTCAGTCGCCGCCGGGCGCGCCTCCGAGCGGGAAAGGGCCGGAAAGTGCAAGCTTTTCGGCCCTTTCCCGTCTGTGCGTGATTGACAAGTCGCTGCAGGCTGGCTATTCTGCCACAGAGGAATGCAGAACAGGATTCCGCCTGCTGAACTCCATGGCAGGGTCGCTCGGCTTGGACGGACACGAGAAACGAGGAAGCCGTGAGCGCTGACGCTCCTGGTGGGCAACCGCTTGGAACTCCTTCGGGGATGAGTTTCATCCACCATCCCTTGATTCCGTACGACCCGAGTGTAGCTCTGTACTTCGCCGGTGGCCCCGTCCTGATGCCCTTCGAATACACCGGCTGGCAAGACGAGGTCATGTCGTACAAGACCTCGGCCTACATCAGCCACAGTCTCAACCCCATGCCGACCTTCAGGGTGAAGGGCAGGCGCGCGGTCGAGTTCCTGTCGCGAGTGCTTGTGAACGATCTCGAGCGCTGGCCCGTTGGCGCCGGCAAGCACGCCATCATGTGCGACGAGCGGGGCTACGATATGGGCGACGGCGTGATGCTGCGGCTCGCCGAGGACGAGTTCATCTCCTACGAGATGGGGGCCAACTACATCGCTTACGCCTTCGAGACGGGGGAGTGGGGCGCCGATGGCAGCACGCTCGGGGAGATTCTGAGCGGCAAGGTGTTTCTCTATCAGATCGCCGGGCCGCGTTCGCTGGAACTGCTCGAGGCGGCCAGCGGCGACGACCTTCACGACATCAAGTTCATGCACCACCGTCCGAGCGCCGTAGACGGCCGCGACGTCAACGTCGTGCGCGTGGGCATGGCGGGCACCCTGGCCTACGAGCTGCACGGCAAGGCTGAGGACGGCATCGCGGTCTACAACAAGGTGCTCGAGGCGGGCGAGGCCTACGGCCTGCGCCGCCTGGGCTTTCGCGCCTACCTGATGAACCACACCGAAGACGGATTCCCGCAGGCCTTCATGCAC
>JAKAHF010000058.1 GCA_021815245.1 Actinomycetes bacterium | reverse complement strand
ACCAATGGGTCGGAAGTAGAGCACCAGGATCAGGATGAGGTAGGCGATCGCATCCTGGTAGCCAGCGGGGAGGAAACCAGTGGCCACAGACTGGATGACGCCGAGCGCAAGCCCGCCGACCACCGCCCCGCTGCTCGAGCCCCAACCGCCCAGGATTGCGGCCACGAACCCGCTCAGGGCGTAGATGCCCCCGGACAAGTAACTGGTCGAGTTGATGGGGGTGATGGCGATGCCGCCGAGGGCCCCGATGGCAGCCGAAATCGCGAACGCTAGGATGATCATCCGCCCGGTGTTGACCCCGGAAAGACTGGCCGCCTCGGGGTCATTGGCGGTGGCCGTCATTTGTTTGCCGACACGGGTCCGGTTGGTCAGAAGATAGAGGGCGATGAGCACCAGGACCATCAGACCGATCACCCAGAGGCTTTGGGGGAACACCGCCACTTTTCCGAAGAAGAGCGCCTTGTCGCCGGTGAACGCCGGCACGCTCTTGCCGTACCCGCCCCAGCGGAGAAGCGAGAGGTTCTCGAACAGGATGCTCAGTGCCATCGTGGCAAGGATGATGGACACCAACGAGATCTTGACAAGCGGCCGGAGCACCAGCAGGTAGCACAAGAGCGAGACGATCACCACCACGACAATGCCGAGGATCGCGGATAGCCAGAACGGCAAGCCGATCTCGCTGAGAAACGAGTAGGTGAAGAACGCGCCGAGCATCACGAACGCGCCCTGCGCCATGTTGACGATGCGAGAGGTGCGGTAGATGGTGACGTAGCCGAGCGCTATCAGGGAGTAGATGCTCCCCACGGTGATGCCGGTTACCAGTAGCTGGATCCACTTCTCCATGAGACCCCCGTGAGGCGCAACTTCCGAGCGACGTCCCTCGGCAACGGAGCCATGCTAGATCACGGAGTGGCTCTTGTCAACGACCTTTGTCGTTGTGGTACCTTGTGAACCAACACGTCCTAGCAGCTGTCGGTGGTGGGGGGTCGACACCCATCCCGTATCGGATATGATGACAAGGTCACGACCAGCACTTGGAAGAGGGGACGGCATCTCCGAGACACTGACAATGACTGCGCTCGAGAGGGAGACCAAGACCTCGCGAAGCACCATTCACTTCTACGTTCGTGAGGGGCTGCTCCCCCGACCCGAGAAGACGGCGGCAAGCCGCGCTCTCTACACCGAGGACCACGTGCGGCTGACAAAACGGATAGCGGAGCTGAAGAAGGCCGGCCGCTCTCTGGCAGAAATCAAGCTCGAGTTGAGTGCGGAACTCGCGAGCGCGTGTGCGAGCAACGTCGATGTCGTGGGCCAGGAACGCGAGCGAATGCACCGGGCGATACTACGGGTGGCTACGGAGATGTTCGTGACGAAGGGATACAAGGATACCCACGTCGCGGCGATCGTTCGCGAACTGGGGATCACGTCGCAAGTCTTCTACAGCCACTTCCCGACCAAGTTGCAGCTGTTCGTCGAGTCGTTTCAAACCTTTCTCACCTGGGACTTGGCTCTCGTCGAATCCAAGCTCGAGGGGTTGCATGATCTTGGCGAGAGATTGCTGTGGCGCCTCCATGCCAGTACTCACTGCAACAGAATCGGCTCGGAAGTCATGGCTTTGGTCAGTACGGAGACCTCTCTGAGCGAAGCCGAGAAGCACCGGCTCTCGGACCAAGCGTGGGAAGGCGTAATAGCCCGCATCAAGCAGGACCTCGAGGAGGCCCGCCCGCCCGGCTCTCCTCCTCCGCCCGTATCGCTGGATCTTCTCTGTTACAGCCTGATTGGCGCGAATCAGAGTGCCAGCATCAGAGCTTCGTGGGACGACCGGTTTACGAAGGCTGACCCCGTCCGCGCCCATCTCTGGTTGTGGCTTGCGGTGGCGGCAGCCCTGAGTGGAGAGGTAGACATCGACTCACGCATAGCTAGATACGAGGATCTGATCGCCGAAGTCGTCGCTCGCGAGCCCGAGATACCGCCGGCTATCGAGGACTGAAGCCAGCCGGCGCTGGACAGCCGCGGCTGGCCCGGCGACGCCAGATATCACGACCGATTGTGTGGCGGCTCACATTGCCGACTATGGCGGTCTCCGGCGAGGCGTGACGCGGTCCGCGAATATTGTGTAGCAAGCTGTGTAGGTGTAGGATAGTTGCATGACTCTTCACCGTGCGCAGATACTCCTCGAGGAAGACCAGCACCGGCAACTGGAAAGGCGGGCCCGTGAGTCGGGCCGCAGCATCTCCGAACTCATGCGTCAGATCACCGCCGAATACCTCGAACGAACCTCCGGAGAGGATTCGTTGCGGCGCGCCCTGGCCGCGCTCGACGCCATGGACGAGCGTCGGCGCGAGATAGAGGCCAAGCACGGCATCCTGCCCACGAACTTCTTGGACGAGATCAGATCGGAACGGGACGAGGAGCTGTTTCCATGATCGTCGTCGATGCCAACGTCATTGTCGGTCTCTTCCTACCAGCCCCCTATTCTCGCCGGGCGGTTGAGAAGATGCGCGCTCTCAAAGAGACGCGGGAGGAAGTGTATGCTCCTGCGCTGATGGAATACGAGGTCTGCTCCGCCCTGCACCGCGCCGTTGCCCGGGGCGTTCTCGACGAGGCCGATGCGCGTGCGTGTTTGGATTCGATCGAACACCTAGCCATTAGACCCATCGCGCCGGCTTGGTCTTTGCATGAGTCGGCTCTCGCGTGGGCCGCCAGGCTGCGGCAGGGGAAAGCGTACGATGCACAGTATCTCGCGCTGGCCGAGCAGATGGGCTGCGGCCTTCTCACGGCCGATGAGCGGCTTGTCAACGCCTCCCGAGCGCTCGGTGTTACGTGGGTGGAAGGCATAAGCGACTCTATTCACGGCGCAAGATCGGAGACGCATGAGTGACAGACTCGACGACCTGAAGACCCGCATCGCCGCCCTCGAAGCGCAGCACCGCCTGCCCGACATCGTGCCGTTGCAGCGCGAACTGGCCGGCGCCACCGGCGAGGAGTTCGGCACCGAGTCGGCCCTCTACGTGGCCGCCCTCAACGAGCTAGGCTCGCTGCTGCGGGCACTGAAGCGGCTCGACGAGTCGGAGGAGGCCTTCCTCGAGGCCGCCGGCATCGAAGGCCGAGTGCGCGGCACCGAGGCCAACGCCGACTACGCCACCTGCATCAACAACCTGGCCGGCACCTACCGGCTCATGGGCGAGTTCGAGAAGGCACAGGCCCTGTTCGGGGAGTCCATGGGTATCTACGAGCAGACGGTCGGCGTCGAGCATTTCGTCTATCTGAGCGTGCTCAACAACTTGGGACTCGTCTACCAGGACCTCAAGCGTTACGATGACGCCCGCGCCCTCCACGAGCAGGCGCTGGCCGTGCTCCAGAAGAGCGGCAAGCGCAACACCGCCTACGCGACCACGCTCAACAACCTGGCTTCGGTGGCCATGGCGACCGGGCAGCACAAGGACGCCGAGCGCTATCTGGCCGAGACCCTCGAGCTGTACGCGCAGACCGTCGGCAAAGACACGGTGCCCTACCTCACCGGTCTCAACAACCTTGCCGCCGCGAGCTACATGGCCGGCGATTACCGCGAAGCCGAGACGTACTTCGCCGAGGCCCTGGCCATGATCGAGCGAGTACTGGGCACCGACCATCCCGACTACGCGAGAACCGGCAAGAACCTGGCGCGCACCCGCGAGAAGCTCGCCGAGACGACTGAGGGCGACCGCGACGACGACGCGAAGTGAGAATCGCCGCAAGTTCGGGCTGTACGACATCAGGGGGAGATGATCATGAAAGGCCTCGAACTCGCCGAACGCTACTACGAAGAGGTCGGCCGTCTGATGCTGGCCGACGAGTGCTGGGCCGACCTGAACCACATCGCCGCGGGTCTGGTGGGCGAAGGCTCCGAATGCTTCGGCTTCGACGACGAGATCTCTCGTGACCATGATTGGGGCCCGGGCTTCTGCATCTGGCTGACCGCCGCCGACTTCGAGCGCTTGGGCGCCAAGCTGCAGGCGGCCTACGACGCGCTACCCAAGACTCATGCCGGCTTCGGCCCGCGGCGCGATACGGGCACCCAAAAGCGCACGGGAGTCTTCGAGATCAACGACTTCTACCGGCGCTTCGTGCGTTTCGATCACGTGCCGGCAACGCTGGCTGAGTGGCGGGCGTTGCCCGAGACCTTCCTCGCGACGGCGACCAACGGCAAGGTGTTCACAGACCCCGTTGGGGAGTTCACGGCGTTTCGAGAAGGATTGCTCGCGTTCTATCCGCGCGACGTACAGCTCAAGAAGCTCGCGGCGCGGTGTTTCACCGCCGGGCAAGCCGGCCAGTACAACTTCAAGCGCTCGGTTGACCGGGGCGAGTTGGTGGCGGCGCAGGTCGGTCTCAGCCAGTTCATCGAAGCCGTGACCTCGGCCGCCTACCTTCTCAACAAGACCTATCGGCCCTTCTACAAGTGGATGCACCGCGGACTCACAGGCCTCCCGGTCTTGGGCCGCGAACTGCACAAGCTACTCGACCGCTTGTGCGGTCAGCCGGGGCAGTCGGCACCCGAAGCGTTGGCCGGCCAAGCACACGTCATCGAAGAGATCAGCGCGCTCCTGATCGGGCGTCTCAGGCTTCAAGGCCTGACCGACTCACCGAGCGATTTCTTGCTCGATCACGCCTACTCGGTGCAACATCGCATCGAGAATGAGGCGTTGCGTAGCATGCCAGTAATGCTCGAATAGTGGAGGCAACCATGCCCGTGGCTCAGAACCTTGTCGACGAGATCGTGCAGCTCGAGTGGAAGATGTTCTCGAACGTGCAGAGCATGGACGGTCCGGTGTCGTGCCAGCAGAATCCCAAGACGTTCGAGGTCATGCGTTCGAGCCAGATCAAGTCGTGGACCGACGATGTGGCCACGAGCTACCTGGCCGACCTGCATACGGCCGAGGAGCGCGACCGCAACCTGATGACCGAGAAATACGCGCGCATGATGCAGTACACGTCGCCGTGCGAGTTCAGGCGCATCGAGGCGCAGTTGCCGCGGCTCGAACCCGAGGCCGAAGACCTGGTCGAGCGGCTCACCCGCAAGCTGGTCGAGTGGCAGGAGGAGCTGGCGGCCAAGTACCCGTACATGGCCGGCCAGGGACGCCCCATCAGGTCGACGGGCGACAACAAGTACATCACTTCGTTTGAGAGTTACAACCGGGGCGAGCTGGCGACCTACAGCGTCCGGACCCTGGGCCTGCTCGAGCAGCACTACCAGATGATGGCGGCCGCCGGTGAGAACCCGGCGCTGACGGTGCTGCAGCACACTGTGGAGCGCTACGGGTACAAGTCGATCGAGCGGGCCGAAGAGGTGCAGCGGGCGCGGGTCGAGGAAGCTCGCGGCTAGCGCGCGAGCCGGGAGGCGCGCGGCTGACGAAGCGAGGATGGGCGTTGCCCGCGATGCGGCTCGCAACGGTTGTGCGGTTGCTCAAGGGCGCTACGCTGACGTACCATTCTTGACTGACCGCTTGTCGCGGTCCCACGATGTCCATCCACGTTGTGCGTCCCGAAGGTTCGGGTTGGGGAGGACTTGGCAGAACAGGCGCTGACAATCTCTGCCCTCGCAAAGGCTGCGGGCGTTGCGCGTAGCACCGTGGACTACTACGTGCGCGAGAATCTGCTGCCGCAGCCGGTGAGGACCCCGAGCGGCCGCTGCCTCTACACCGTGCACCACGCCCGGCTTCTCAAACGCATCGGCGATCTGAAGCTGGCCGGCTATTCACTTGCCGAGATCAGGACCGAGCTCCAACCCTCAGTGGACGAGGCGCTCTCCGAGGTGTCCGACCTGGAGGTGAAGGAACGCGACCGCACGCGCCGGGCCATACTCCGGGCGGCAGCCAAGGAGTTCGGCGCTCATGGCTATGAGCGGTCCCAGGTTGCGGCGATCATCCAGAAAGCAGAGGTCACGCCGCACGCCTTCTACTCCCGGTTCTCAGGCAAGGCCCGAGTGCTCATCGAATGCTTCGACGCGTTCGTTGACTGGAACAACGCCGTGCAGAAACCTCTGCTCGCTCAGGTTGACGATGCCGGCGAACGGCTACTCCTCTCCCTGAGCGGCAACCTCCGTTCACAAGGTCTGGGTGCGGAGGTGCTGGCGCTCGTCCGTTCTGAGGAGGTCGATGGGCGAGGTGAGCTTCGGGTAGCCGCCAAGCGAGTGTGGCAGAAGGTCGTCGCGCCCATAGTGCGCGATCTCGGGGCGATGCGTGGAACGGGCTTGGCATCAGTGGTGCCCGATGAGCTTGTGGCTTTCAGCTTGGTTGGTGCGTTCGATAGCACCTACCTGCGCTCGATGTGGGACCAGGCATATGCGCGCGAAGACCTCCTTCGCACCCATCTGTGGCTCTATCTGGCCGTCCAAGGCGCTCTCAGCGGCGCGGTCGACATAGCTTCTCGCATGAGCGGCTACGAAACTCGGGTGCGCCAGATCGCCGCTCAGACACTCTCGCTCTCCGATTTCGAGCCCGACGACCACGATCAATACCGTCGCGCGGTCCTCAAGACAGCGACCAAGGAATTCGCGACCAACGGATACGAAAGAACCCACGTCTCGGCGATCACTCGAGAGGCGGGTCTCGCGCCCCAGACCTTCTACGCTCATTTTCCCAGCAAGCGGCGCCTGCTGGTTGACTGTTTCGGCGCGTTTCTGCGCTGGAACGCGACTCTCGTCGACCCCGTGGTGGCGACCATCTCTGATCCGAGCGAGAGACTTCTTGTGTATCTAGGCGGGAATCTGCGTTCGCAGGTGCTCGGCGCCGAGATGTCGGCCGTCGTTCGGTCGGAGGGCCAGGGAACCGACGAGAACCTGCGTTCGGTTGCGAAGCGGGCTTGGTCGATCCCGGTCGACCACATGGCCCGCGATATCGCGTCGATGCGCCCGTCGGGGTTCGAGGCTCCGGTGCCCGACGAGTTGATCGCCTACAGCCTGATCGGCGCCTTTGACAACACCTACGTGCGCTCCACGTGGGACGACGCATTTGCGCGATATGAGCTGCTGCGGACGCATCTCTGGCTGTGTCTGACCATCCAGGCGGCGATGGCCGGCGAGATCGACGCGAGCTCCCACCTCGACCGCTACGACGCGGCGATCCGTGAGGCCGCCGCCCGCGAGGATGACGTGACTCCCGCGTTCGCCGACTAGGCCCGACTCGATCTCGCGCTACCCCTTCAACCCACCGATCGCTTGACACGCCGTAGTGGTTAGTTTAATCTCCGGAATGTCAACCTCAAGTAAGAAATGAGTTTCTGCATGAGTGACTGCTCGCCCGACCTGATCTACGTCGACGGCAACATCGTGACGCTCGACGCCACCGGAACTGTCGCCAGCGCGATGGCCATCAAGCGGGAGAGGATCGTCGCGGTCGGCGACGACCGGCAGATTCGCAGTTTGGCGGGCACATCGACCGAGGTGGTAGGCCTGGGTGGCGCGACGGTGCTCCCCGGCATCAACGACAGCCACCTCCACACGGCCGCCTACGGCGGCAGCCGCCCGCCCCTCACGCTCGACGTCGGGTTTCCCGCCGTCAAGTCGATCGGCGATATCCAGGAAGCCGTACGCGACCGGGCGGCCGAGTTGAAACCCGGTGAGTGGATCAGGGGCATGGGCTGGGACGAAGGCTATCTCGCGGAATGCCTGGCCGACCCGTCGCGCCGGCTCACCCGCTGGGATCTCGACCAAGCGAGCCCCGAGAACCCGGCCTACCTTGTCGCCTTCACACAGCACGAGATCGTTGCGAACAGCCTGGCTCTCAGGCTTGCCGGCATCACGCGCGATACGTTTTCGCCTCCGGGTTCCGAGATCGTCAAGTCGCCGGAGACCGGCGAGCCGACCGGCCTGTTGCGCGAGATGGCCGCCCACAGTCTGCTGCAGCGGGTAGTGCCGCCTTTGACGCCCGGCGAGAAGCGGCAGGCGATTCTCGAGATGATGCGCCGGGTCAACGAACGGGGCATAACGAGCGTCACCGACCCGGCCATGGGCCCGGGAGGCGCCAACATCGAAGGCGGACTGCTGGGGCCCGAGTGCGTGAGCATCTACAACGATCTACTCAACGAAGGCGCCCTCACCTGCCGCGTCAACATCCTTTGGCTCCTGGGCGAAGCGGGTGGGCTCTCGTACGAGGATCTTGCCCACGTGATGCCGCGACTGGGTTTTCACTCGGGCTTTGGCAACGAATGGTTGAAGGTCGGCGGCATCAAGCTCTTCGCCGACGGCATCCCCAACGCCAAGACCGCGTGGATGCACAGCGAGTATCCCGATGGGGGCAAGGGCAGCCTGGTCATGCCCGGCGGCTCGGACGCCGAACGGCGCGACGAGTTGGTGCAACAGATCGTCCTCGCTCACCGGCATGGCTTTCAGTGCGGAGTGCACGCGGTCGGAGGCAAGGCGGTCGAAGTCTGCATCGACGGATTCATCGAAGCGCAGCGTCTGGATGCTCGCGAACTGCGCCACTACGTCATCCATGGTGACTTCATCAGCCCGGCCGACATCTTGCGGGCCGCCCGAAACAACATCGGCGTGGCCGCGCAGCCGATCCTCAAGTGGGTGTTCAGCGACCTGATGGATAGGGCCGTCGGCGAGGAGCTATCGG
>JAKAHF010000057.1 GCA_021815245.1 Actinomycetes bacterium | reverse complement strand
CGATGATCCGCTGGATCTCTGGCCCGAACAGCGATTGGCGGTCGAGGTGCTCTGCGAGGCATACGCTCGGCCCGGTCTCGCGGAGAGGCTGCTCTGGGGTGTCACCGGTTCAGGTAAGACGGAGGTCTACCTGCGCCTGGTGGAGCGTGTGTTGGCCGATGGGGCCGGCGCCATCCTCCTCGTACCAGAGATCGCCCTCACACCACAGATGATCGCCCGCGTCCGCGCCCGCTTCGGCGAGCGTGCGGGGGTTCTGCACAGTGGGTTGGCCGCCGGCGAACGGCTCCGCGAATACCGGCGCGTCGCGAGAGGCGAGGCGCGGGTCGTGGTAGGGGCCCGTTCGGCTGTGTTCGCTCCGGTGACCGATCTTCGCTTGGTGATCGTCGATGAAGCGCATGACAGCTCGTACAAGCAGGAGGAGTCGCCACGCTATCACGCCCGCTCCGTGGCGGCGATGCGGCTCGCCGGTTCGGGAGGGCTCCTTCTCGAGGGCAGCGCGACGCCGTCAGCCGAGAGTTTGGACAGAGCGGGCGGGGCTCACGTGCGACTCGCCCGGCGTGCGGCGGGTGAGATGCCCGAGTGTGAGGCTGTCGACATGCGGCGGCAGGGGGGCGGCCTTCTTCTCGCACCTATCTGCCAGGACGCTCTCGCTCAGACGCTGCGTGCGGGAGAGCAGGCCATCGTACTGCTGAATCGGCGCGGATTCGCCGGTCACGTGCACTGCGACCTGTGTGGACACGTCATGACTTGCACCGCGTGCGAACTGTCGCTCACCTACCACAGCCGCGAGCGCCGGCTGATGTGCCATCACTGCGGCCGCGGGTATGTGCAACCGGCGCTGTGCCCTTCGTGCGGCCAAGCCCCTCTGACCCGGGCGAATCCCGGCACCGAGCGCCTCGACCGCGATCTGCGCACGCTGGTTCCGCACGACAAGGTGTTCCGCCTCGACTCCGACGTTCTCACGAGCGGCACCCGGGTCCACGCGCTGCTCGAAGCCTTCGAGCGCACGAGACCGGCCGTGCTCGTCGGCACGCAGATGGTCGCCAAGGGCCACGATTTCGGCGACGTCACCCTCGTAGTGGTGGCCGATGCCGACACGGGGCTCTACATGCCCGACTTTCGGGCGGCGGAGAAGACGTTCCAACTGTTGACCCAGGTCGCGGGTCGCGCGGGTCGGGCAGAGCGTCCAGGGAGGGTGCTCGTGCAAACCTGGAATCCCGAAGTACCCTGTATTAGAATGGCCCTAGAACGCGACGAGCAGGGATTCTACAGCGAGGAACTCAGAAACAGGCGGCGTCTTGGCTATCCACCGTATGCCGATCTGATCAGGGTCGTGACGGTTGCCGAAGATGCCGAAAGGGCTCAAATCGGCGCTCAGTACCTCGTGGAGCGTCTGAGTCCTCACTTCACAAGCAGGGAGCTTCGGGGCCCCGCGCGGCTGCCGATCTTGAGAGGCAAGAGCCGGTGGCATCTGCTCATCGCGGCGAGCGACGGCGCGCGCGCGCGGGCGATCATCGGCCTGGCGATGGCGCAGCTGTGGGAACCATACCGGCAGAGGGGGGTCACCGTGCTTGTGGACGTAGACCCCCAGTCGTTCAGCTAGACAAGGGAGTCAGAGGGCGGCGATGGCGTCAATGAAAGCCTTCAGGCGAGACGATGCAAACGATAGATTGGTGGAACAACTCCGCACGCTCGGCGACCCGGTGTTGCGGCAGCCGACCAACCCGGTGACGGTGTTCGATGCCCGGCTCGAGAAGCTGGCCAAGAACATGGTCGAGATCATGCAGCGTGAGGACGGGGTCGGGCTGGCGGCCAACCAAGTGGGCGTGCTCTCGCGCATGATGGTCTGGCGGCACCCCGAGAACGAAGACGAGTACTACGTGTACGTGAATCCACAGATCGTAGAGAGGTCGGATGCCTGCTGCGTGGAGTCGGAGGGGTGCCTCTCGGTGCCGGGAGCGACGATGCCGGTGGAGCGGGCCGAGGAAGTGACGGTAGAGGCCCAGGATCTCTCGGCCGGGCGGTTCCGGGTGCATCTCACCGGCATGTTGGCGCGCATCGTGCAGCACGAGATCGATCACCTCGATGGGCGGCTCATACTTGATCGCACGCCACCCGAGGAGCGGCGCCGGGTGCTGAAGGAGTTGCGTGAGCGCTCTCTGACGGGCGGGTCGTGAGATACGCGTTCGCGGGCACGCCCGACTTCGCGGCCTGGGTACTCAAGGGACTGGCCGAGGTCGGACGGATGCCCGATCTTGTGATATCGCAGCCTGACCGGCCGTGTGGCCGAGGACGGAGGGCCGCGACACCCCCGGCGGCGCTGGAGGCCCAGCGTCTTGGGGTGCCGTGCGTGCAGACCGAGAACCTCAACTCAGACGAGATGCTCGATCTCCTGCGGTCGCGGAAGATCGGCACCTTGGTGGTGGCAGCCTTCGGACAGATACTCCGGGCCCGGCTTCTCGAGAGTCTGGACTGTCTCAACGTGCATGCGTCGCTTCTTCCGGAATACCGCGGAGCGGCGCCGATCCAGCGCGCCATCGCCGACGGCAAGCCCGCGACCGGCGTGACCATCATGCGCATAACGCAAGCCCTTGACTCGGGTCCGGTGGCACTTCAGAAGAGCGTCTCGATCGATCTCTTCGACGACGCGGGGTCGATAGCCCGCACGCTGGCCTGGCTCGGAGCCGTCGGACTCGACCAGGTGCTGCGGGGCATGGACGACGGCTCGGTGGTCTGGACCGAGCAAGCAGGAGCGACAACGTACGCCCAGAAGTTGAGTGTGGTGGATAGCAACCTCGACATAAACCGGCCTGCGAGGTCGGTGCACGACCAGGTGCGCTCGCTCAGTCCCGATATCGGGGCCCGGACGTCGAGCGGAGAGGTGACGTTCAAGATATGGCGCACGTGGCCGTTCGGCGAGAATGGCTCCAAGCCGTTGCCGCCGGCGGCACTTGACGTCGCCGGCGATCCCGGGCGCATCGCCGATGTCGGGCAGAGGCTGTTTGTCGGTTGCGCCGCCGGTGCGGTGGAGATTCTCGCGGTGCAGCCTTCAGGCAAGAGCCGCATGACGGCAGCCGAGTTCCTCCGTGGGTATCGTGCTCGTCTTGGAGACAACCTTGGGGCGGCTCAGGGCGGAGAGGCCGGCGCCAAGGGTGATTGCACGACCATGGGGGAGATTCAATGACCATGCCGGCAGCCGTCTTCGGCGAGCTGCACCTCCTTCCCTCAGTGCTGTCGGCCGACTTCTGCCATCTCGGCTCTGAAGTCGACAAGGTCATGGACGCGGGTGTCAGGGTCGTGCACGTCGATGTGATGGACGGTCATTTCGTCCCCAACATCACCATAGGCCCGCCGGTGGTCAAGTGCCTCGCACAGCATGTGCACGCCCGTGGCGGCTTTGTCTCGGCGCACCTCATGATCGACGATCCAGAGAGCTACATCGAGAGTTTCGCCGCCGCCGGCGCCGACGCCATCAGCATCCATGCCGAAGCCTGCGACAGTCTCTACCACGCCATAGCGGCCATCAAGAGACTGGGAGTGGGGGCCGGTGTGGCTCTCAACCCGGGGTCGGATGTGTCGCTCGTACGCGAAGTGCTGCCGTTTCTCGACTACGCGCTCGTCATGACCGTGAACCCCGGCTTCGGCGGGCAGGAGATGATCGAGAGCGCGCTCGGCAAGGTCGGGGAGCTGCGCCGGCTGTTGCCGACGGCCGCCGGCATCGAGGTCGACGGGGGTGTGAAGCTGTCGAATGTGAACACCGTCGTCGAGGCCGGGGCGAATTGGATCGTAGCCGGCTCGGCGCTTTTCGGTGCATCTGATCCCAGAGCTGAGACCCGGGCTATGCTGTCACGCATGGCAGCCACCCCGCGCGTGTGGTAGATTCTTCCAGCGCATGCTCGGTGCGCCGGCACCAATAGGTGCCGCAACTTAGGTCTTCGGGGTCGGGTGAGATTCCCTACCGGCGGTAAGAGCCCGCGAGCCCCTAGGGGCAGACCAGGTGTGATTCCTGGGCCGACAGTCACAGTCTGGAAGGGAGAAGGCCGTGCCGAGGCTATGTCCTCGTGCACTATCGACCCCTGGGCCGCTAGCCTGAGGGGCTTTTTTGTTCAACGACACTGACAGGCGCTACTTGGAGCGGGCGATCGACCTGGCCGAGTCGGCGCGCGGTTGCACTTCGCCGAACCCAATCGTGGGCGCCGTCATCGTCAAGGACGGAGAGGTGCTCGGCGAGGGCTATCACGTCGGTCCCGGTCGCGATCACGCTGAAGTGGCTGCCATGAAGGACGCCCTGCGGCGCGCCGGTCTGCAGGCTGTTTCCAAGCCGGACTCCGGTCCGCTCGGATGGTTGAGCGCTCCCGAGTTCTTCCGCGGCACCACGATGTATGTGAGTCTCGAGCCCTGCTGCACCTACGGGCGCACCCCGCCGTGCACCGATGCCTTGACGAAGGCCGCCTTCGCGCGGGTCGTCGTGGGGGCGATCGATCCTTCGCCCGGCGTGAACGGCAAAGGGCTCGGCATTCTCCGCGACGTCGGCATCGAGGTCGACTTGGCCGACGGTGATCTGGCCTTGGGAGCCATGAGACAGAACTGCGGTGTGCGCAAGGCCATGACGATCGGTCTGCCCTGTGTCACGTACAAATACGCGATGACACTCGATGGGCGCACGGCGGCCGATTCGGGCGATTCGCGCTGGATCTCGGGTGAAGAGAGCCGGACGTTGGTACATCGCTGGCGGGCCTGGTCAGACGCGGTGATGGTGGGGGCCGGGACACTTGCCGCCGACGATCCGACTCTGACGGCACGCAACGTCGCGTGCGAACGTCAGCCGTTACGCGTCGTAGTCGATGCGAAACTCGGCATAAGCCGGCAGAACGCCCTGGTGGCGACGGTCGACCAGGGTCCTGTGCTGGCGGTGTGCGGCGCAGAGGTGCCGCCGGCACGTCGCTCGGAGGTCGAGTCGTGGGGCATCGAGACCGCCGTGGTGCAGTCAGTCGGAAGCGGCTTGGACCCGGTGGCTATCGGCCGCCAGCTCGTTTCGCGAGACGTGCGCGAGGTGCTACTCGAGGGTGGTCCGACACTGGCCGGTGCCTGGCTCACGGCGGGGTGCATCGATAGAGTAGCGGCCTTCGTCTGCCCAAGGCTGGTTTTGGGCACTCAGAATCGCTCTCCTCTTCAAGCGGTGGGTGCCACACACATGGCCGAGGCTGCCGGCCTGCGGGAGGTCATTGTGAAGAGCATTGGTGAAGACGTATTGATCGCCGGCTATCTGGGAGAGCCGTTCTGATGTTCACCGGATTGGTCGAAGAGTTGGGCAGCGTCCGTCGCGTCGAGTTGTTGCGCGACGGGGGCAAGCTTGCGGTCAAAGCCGGCGTGGTGCTAGAAGGCACCCGCATCGGCGACTCGATAGCGGTGAATGGGGCCTGTCTCACCGTCGTCGAACTACAGAGAGACGGCTTCACGGTCGATTTCATGGCCGAGACGCTGCAACGCACCACCATCGGTTCGTTCGCACCAGGCACTCAGGTCAATCTCGAGCGATCCCTCGCCATAGGCGGGCGCGCGGGGGGTCACTTGGTGCTTGGGCATGTCGATGCCGTGAGCACGCTTCTCGCCGTCCGACCGGCTGGGGTGGCGACGGTGCTGCGGTTCTCTTTGCCCGTTGAGATAGCCGCCTGCGTCGCTGCCAAGGGCTCCATCGCCATAGACGGCATCTCGTTGACGGTGATCAAGGTCGATGAAGAGGGTTTCGAGGTCGGCATCATCCCGCACACGCTCAAGGAGACGACGCTGGGCGTTGCCAGAGTGGGCACACGGGTGAATCTGGAAGCCGACGTGTTGGCCCGGTATGTGCTCCGGGCGCTGCAGGTGCAACAAGAAGGCGGGTCGGCGGGGTCGGTCGGCGATCCCGGCGGTCTGACCGAAGAATTTCTGAAAGAGCAGGGGTTCGTATGACAAGAGAGAGAAGCGATTTCGCCACCATCGAAGAGGCCCTCGAGGAGATGAAGGCCGGTCGCATGGTCGTGGTCGTCGATGACGAAGACCGAGAGAACGAGGGCGACCTCACGATGGCCGCCCAGTTCGTGTCGCCGCAGGCCATCAACTTCATGGCCGTGCACGGCAGGGGCCTCATCTGCCTGTCGCTCACCGAGGAGAGGGCCCAGGCCCTGCATCTCTACCCGATGACGCGGCACAATCAGTCACGTTTCGGCACGGCCTTCACGGTGTCGATCGAGGCCCGGCACGGGGTGACGACGGGTATCTCGGCGGCCGACCGCGCGCACACCATCCAGGTGGCGATCGATCCGGGCAGCAATGCGGACGAACTGGTGCAGCCCGGTCACGTCTTCCCGCTGGTTGCGAAGCCCGGCGGAGTGCTCACCAGGGCTGGCCAGACCGAAGCGGCTGTCGACCTGGCTCGTTTGGCAGGGCTGATCCCGGCCGGGGTCATCTGCGAGATCATGAACGACGACGGCACCATGGCTCGGGTGCCCGACCTGGTGGTCTACTGCAAGAAGCACAAGCTGAAGATGGTCACCGTGGCCGACCTGATCCGCTATCGCAGACGCAACGAGAAGCTCGTTCGCCAGGTCGCCGCGGTGCACATGCCCACCCGTTTCGGCGAGTTCATGGCCTACGGCTACGAGAGCATGCTCGACGGCGAGCAACACGTCGCGCTGGTCAAGGGCGACGTCGCGGGCAAAGAGAACGTACTGGTGCGCGTGCATTCCGAGTGCCTGACCGGCGATGTGTTCCACTCCATGCGGTGCGACTGCGGCGACCAGTTGCAGGCGGCACTCGACATGATCGAGGATGAAGGATTGGGTGTGCTGCTGTACATGGCGCAAGAAGGACGGGGGATAGGGCTGCTCAACAAGCTCCGTGCCTACGAACTGCAGGAGCAGGGGCGCGACACGGTGGAGGCCAACGTCGAACTCGGCTTCGCTCCCGATCTACGCGACTACGGCATCGGCGCTCAGATACTCGGCGACCTGGGCCTGACGACGATCCGCATCATGACCAACAACCCGCGCAAGCTGGTCGGTCTCGAGGGCTACGGCTTGACCATCACCGAGCGGGTGCCGCTCGAGGCCCATCCGACCGAGGCCAACCTTCGCTACGTCCAGGTCGAGAAGGGCACGATGGGCCACATACTCCATCACCAAGGTCTGCAGTACGACAGCGACAACGGAAAGGACGGCGGCAATGAGTGACACCGGACGCACCTTCGAAGGCGTGCTCAAAGGAGAGGGACTGCGCTTCGCGATCGTCGTCAGCCGGTTCAACGAGTTCATCGGCAGCAAACTGCTGTCGGGCGCCCGAGACTGCCTGACCCGCCACGGAGTGTCTGTCGCCGACGTCGACGTGGCCTGGGTGCCCGGATCGATGGAGATACCGATCATCGCCAAGCGGCTCGCGCTGTCGGGTGCGTACGACGCTGTCATCACCCTGGGTGCCGTCATCCGCGGCTCGACGGCTCACTTCGACTATGTGGCGGGAGAAGTGGCCAAGGGTGTCGCCATGGTGCAGCTCGAATCGGGCGTGCCGGTCATCTTCGGTGTATTGACCACCGAGAACATCGAGCAGGCGGTGGAGCGTGCCGGCACGAAGAGCGGCAACAAGGGCTGGGATGCGGCATTGTCGGCCATCGAGATGGCCAATCTCGTCCGTGGGCTCGATCAGAGCCTCAAGCCGGCGAAGTAGATCCTCGCGTTTGCCGTCCGCCTTCGCTGGAGGTCTTGTGCTGGGCGGGGCGGGCGGCAACGAAAAAGCAGCCCATGAAGGACTGCTTCAGCGTTCACGAACCGTTGGAAGGCGTGCCGGCGAAGGCACGCGCAGGATCAGACGGCCTTCTGGACTTTGTTGGCCTTGAGGCACTTGGCGCACACATACGCGCTGCAGGCCCTGCCGTCGAGCTGGATGCGGATCTTCTGAACGTTCGGATCCCAGCGACGCGGGGTGGCGCGCATGGAGTGGCTCCTATTGTTGCCGAAACTAGGCTTCTTGCCGCAAATCACGCACACCTTGGACATTCCGGGACTTCCTTCGTTGTTGTAGCCAGTCTGCGGAGTGCAATAGTATGCCCTAGACAGGCGCTCTCTGACAAGAGCGTGACCCGTTCGCGAAGGGGATCAACGGCGACTATTGCGTCCACCGGGTACGATAGAATACCAGCACAGCGTGAGCTCGCAGTGCGAAGGGAGGCGATCATCGTAACCAAGCATATGTCCACAGTGGAGGCCCCCCAGGCCGACCGGCAAGTCGTCGAGGGCCTGGTCGATCGCGGTCTCCGGAGCGCTGAGAAAGCTCAAGCGACATGAGCGGGCAGGCGATCGAAGGCCGCATGGTCATCACCGACAGAGCTATCGCCGACATCGTCGGGTGGACGGTGCTCGAATGCTATGGTGTCGTGGGCATGGCATCGCCCAACCTGCGCCGAGGCGTGGCTTCTCTACTGTCGCCCCATCGGCTGCATCAGGGCATCAAGATCGAGCAGAAGCTCGACGAGCTGCGCGTAAGGCTCTACATCATTGTGGAGTACGGACTCAACGTGGCCGAGGTCGCGGGCAACGTCCGCTCGCAGGTGGCCTACAACATCGAGAAGATGATCGGTAGGCCGGTCACAGCCCTGCAGATATTCGTACAAGGGGTCCGGGTTGGCGACTAGCGACGGAGCGCTGCTGACGGTTTCGC
>JAKAHF010000056.1 GCA_021815245.1 Actinomycetes bacterium | reverse complement strand
AGCGCTGCGAGGGCCCTTCTCCCCTTGCCGGTAAGCATGAACCAGAGAATGACCTCCCCGAAGACCACGATCCAGGCCGCCTTGAGGAATGTCACGGCGGTCACGATCCCGGTCGCCACGAGAAGACCGAGGTAGGGTATGCGCGCGCGGCTATCCTGCCGATCGGCGAGAAGCGCGAGAATGAGCGGAAGTGCGATCACGAGGTAGCGGGCCACATCCCAGGGATGATAGTAGAAGCCCGAGGCGCGGGCGACGCCGTCGGCATCGAACGACCTGTATCCGAGTATCCCCAGAGGCTGCAGAAGCACTGTGACGTAGACCACCCCCACGACAACGAGAAAGAGGTTGATCAACTTCCTCGGCGACGGAAGCTGTTCGACAAGCGCGGGCACCACCAGAGCGAGGGGGAGTCCGCAGACCACACGAATCAGGTACTCCCCCCCGTAGGCCAGACGTGGCGATTCGAGAAGCGTCCAGAGATTCGCGGCCAGCACGGCCAACATGGGCAGAAACAGGGCCCGCGGCAAATCGATCCGCTTGAGCACGATGAGCATCAGGGCGACCCCTGCCGCCACGACGCTGAATATCGAAGAGGCGTTCAGAGACACCCCCGCCACACCGGCCGAAGCGAACCACAGCATGTCGATGATCGGTTTGGCGACGAAGACCGCGAGTACGAAAGACCGGGGCGACGATAGTAGGAAGCCCACCGCGCCCGCGGCCACCAAACCTCCGAGGGCGACCCAGAAACCGGCCGTCACGTAGACATAGGCGACGAAAGCATCCGCCACGAGTACCGTCAGAAGAATCGCGATGGTGGAACGCCGGTCCCACAGACGGTCGGCGGCGTGCAGAAGGTTGGTGCGCACAGATCCTCGCTGTCTAGCCGGCACGAGAGGACGAAACCAACTCATTCTATCCGACGTGGGGCCGCGCCGTCATGCTGCGAGAACGCCCTGCTACGCATGGTAAGCTCAGCGCTAGATGGTGGGTTCCTCGACATCGAACGTGTCCCCGACCGGCGGACTGTCTACCCAATGGCTGACGAGTCTTGATGGACTTCAGCCGGTGTGGGACGAGTTGGCTCGCGTCTGCTCGACCGCACACCCTCAGTACCTCTACGATTGGCTTGAACCCTGGTGGCGCGAGATCGGTTCGCGACGCAACACGCTGGCCTGCGTGGGGGCGTACCAAGCCGAGCGGCTGGTCGCAGTAGCTCCATTGATGCTGGTGCGGCGCAGGAGTCGCGGATTGGCCAGCCTGCGCGTACTGCAGTGGCTGGGGACGGGCCCCAGCGACCAGAGCGACATCCTGTCGAGAGCAGACGCGGAGGCCGCCGGGATCGCGGTGGCGGAGCATCTGGCGCGGAATCGGCGGTCGTGGGACGAACTACACCTGCAGTGCGTGCTCGCGGGGTCGGAAGCCGTCGAAGCCCTACTCAACGCGCTTCGTGAGCGCGTGAAGTGCTCGACGAGCGTCAAGTCCGCGCGCCAGTACTACATCGACACCGGCGGCGGTTGGGAGCACTACCTCGCCACGACCAGCAAGAAATTCGTCCGGCGCGACCTACCACGCATTCGCCGCCGGTTGGCCGAGCTCGGAGAGCTGCGAATCGACCACGATCGCGACCCCGATATCGAAGCATTGTTGCGGATGGCAGCTACGATCCACGCCGCTCGGCAGGACGAGCTGGGCAGGGAGAGCATTTTGGCGGACTCCCGTAGCCGGGCTTTCTTGACCGAGACGCTCGGCAGACTCCGGCGGCAAGGGCTCCTGTCGGTCTGGACGCTTCGGGTGGGTTCGGATATCGGCGCCTACCTCATAGGGTTTGAAACAGGTGGCGTGTTCTACGCGTGGAATATGGCTCACAACCCGGCGTACAACGCGGCCTCGCCCGGCAAGGCTCTCTGGGCGAGTGCTATCGAGGCATGTTTCGAAGACCCGACAATCAATGAGTTCAATATGATGCGGGGCGATACCGACTACAAGCTCAAATGGACCAACACGTCGCGCGAGCTGCTCAGCATCCGCGTGCGCAATCTGTCGACCCCGCGCTCGGTGCTGCTCAACAGCCTGCGGAGTCGGGTCGGATGACCGCAAGCTGCCTGATCGCCGTGTCGATCGACGTGGAGTGCGACAAAGACGAGCGCTGGGAAGTCAGGCGACCCCTGGCCTTTCGCGGTGTCGAGGAGGGCATCGGCGAGCGTCTCGCACCGCTCTTTCGAGAGTACGGGGTGCGTGCCACCTATCTGCTCAGCCCCGAAGTCATCCGGCACGACCAGAGTGTCGCCGTGCTGAAGGCAACGGTCGACTCAGAACTGGGATCGCATCTGCATCCCGAGTTCGTACGCTCCTCCACCATGGTGGCTACCACCTCCGGAGTGGCCTGCCAGATGTCCGAAGAGGATGAACGCAGCGATCTCGAGGAGCTCTCCCACGCCTTTGCCGACACCTTCGGCACGCGCGCCCTTTCCTATCGGGCCGGTCGCTATGGGGCCAGCGCCCGCTCTTTGCGCATCCTCTCCGAGCTGGGCTATCTGGTAGACACGAGCGTCACGCCGCACAAACGGTGGGACTACGGTCTGGATTTTCGGGGAGCTTCCGATGCCCCGTACTTTCCCGACCCCGATGACATCACGAAGATGGGCCCACCCGGCGGAATCATGGAAGTGCCCATTTCGCTGCGTCCGTCTCGCGCACCGGGCTTCGTGCGAGGCGTGGCCGAGCTATCGGCCAGGTCCCGGCTGGGCTTCACGCGTGATTTCGCGAAATGGGCCCGGGGGCCCGCTTGGTTCAGGCCGGGGTGGTCGAGTCGCAAGACGCTCATCGGGTTCGTTCGGGCGGCCTCCCACGGAGAGTACGGGGGGGTTCTCAACATGATGTTCCACAATGTCGATGTGGTGCCCGGCTGCAGCCCCAACGCCTCCTCGGAGGCCGGGGTGCGGGCCGCTGTCGATGACCTGCGGGCCGTCTTCGAGGAGACACTGGCCTGCGGCGGTCGCTTCGCTACACTGACCGACATCCGAAGCGCGATGACACAGGCATGGACGACCGGCTAGACACAGAGCCGTCCCGGCCGGACGGAGGCGTCGGGAGGCTGGCGTCGCGGAGCGCGGCCTGGATGTTCGGTCTCAACATCTCCAATCGCGTCCTGGGACTCGTGCGAACCGCGATCATCGCCCGGTTGCTCGTGCCCGCCGACCTCGGGGTCTTCGGGGTCGCTCTGCTCACGCAGAGTGTCATCGAGATCTTCTCGGTGTTTGGTCTCACCTCGGCTCTCATCCGCAGGCCCGGCGACATCGGCGACTACCTTGACACCGCCTGGGTCATCTCGTTCTTGCGAGGCATCGCCGTCGCTGTGGTGATGGTGCTTGTCGCACCGCTCGTCGCCGATTTCTTCAACGAGCCGGCCGCTACCGATCTCATACGGGTGCTCGCCCTGGTCTCGGTGCTCACCGGCTTCCTCAACCCGGCGGTTGTCAGACTGCGCCGCGACCTCCAGTTCGGCCGGGTGTTCCTGCTCGCCATCATCCCCGGCCTGGTCGATATCGCCGTGTCCATCGTAATCGCGGTGCTGTATCGCACCGCGATGTCGCTGATCGTGGGCATGGTGGCAAAGGCCGCCGTGACGCTCGTGTTGGGGTACGTCGTGGTGCCCTATCTGCCGCGCATCCGGTTCGACAAGCGGCGCGCCCGTGAGTTGATGTCATACGGCAAGTGGATAACGGGGAGCACGATCCTACGCTTTCTCTACGGGCAGGGGGACGACATCGTGGTGGGCCGCCTGCTGGGCGCGGCAGATCTCGGCCTGTACCAGATCGGCTATCGCTACTCGAACCTGCCCACCACCGAGGTCACCCGGGTGCTTCAGACCGTGGCGCTCCCGGTGTATGCCAAGGTGCAGCACGACGCGGCGCTACTCCGCAAGGCCTTCGTTGAAGCGCTCAGCGGCACGGCCCTGGTCTCGATCGCCCTTGCCGGCTACATCTGGGTGATTACTCCCGACTTCGTCAAGCTCGTACTGGGACAGGCCTGGCTCGGCGTGATCCCGGTGATGAGGCTGCTCGCCATCTGGGGAGCCATCGAGTCGGTGAGCGAGATCCCCATCGCCTTGTTCGAGGCGGTCGGCCGGCCTCAACTGGGGACCCGGAGACTGCTTGTCAAGACAGTCCTGCTCGCGGGGTTGATCTACCCCATGCTGGTCTGGTGGGGTCTCAAAGGCGTCTGCCTCGCCGTGATGGCCAGCGCCGTTCCGGCCCTGGTCTGGTCGCTGTTCGACGGCGTCCGTCTCGTGGGGGCAGAGACACGTGAGACGATCAGCGCCCTGGGGGTGCCGATGCTGGCCGCGGGGCTGGCGATGGCCGGCGCGGTGGGGCTGGGCTACGTGTTGCAGACCGGCAGCCTCTACTCGCTCCTGGCGCTCACGGCTCTCTGCATCGGCGTCTTCGCGGCGGTCGTCTTGGTTGCCAAAGCCTGTGGGTATACTGCGGTCACACGGCTCGCCAGATACATCAAGCTCGGTCTCACCAAGCAGAGGTAGCCGTTGAGGATCTGCTTTCTCATAGACTCGTTCTTCCGCGATGACGCCACCATCAACGGAAGCCAGGTACAAACGCTCATGATCGCTCGCGAGCTCATGGGCAGGGGACACGACGTGGTCGTCCTCGCCGGATCCGACAGCACCGACGCGGGGAGTTCGAATCGAATCCACCAGGGCGTCCCGGTGTTCTCCTTCCGCCAATCTGGCCGCCACTCGTTCTTGAGCACCCGGTCGGCGTGCGCCGCTTTGCGCGGGCTGGCTCCCGATGTCGTATACGTGCGCGGGCGGTCCCACCTCGTCGGGGTGGCGGCCTGGCAGAAGAAGCGACGAAAGACCGGCTTCGTTTGGGCCAGCAATGGTGAGGACGGGTGCGAGCGGTGGAAGCGGCTTCGCCGCCTGTGGAGCGGGTCGCGACCGCTCTACCGCAAGCTTCTCCGCACGCCGGGCGACTTCGTCGACGACACCCTCTGCGACATCGGTCTACCTCAGGCCGATCGGCACGTCTGCCAAACGCAGCATCAATGCGAGCGTCTGAAAGCCGTGCACCGGCGGACGGGAGTGGTGGTCCGCTCGATTCAGTCCGCACCGCCCGGCCTCCCGGCGAAGGCGGCCCCGGCTCTCGTGCTCTGGATAGGCCGCATCGTGCCGCAGCGTGCCCCCGAAGCCTTCGTGCACCTGGCGGCGAGTCTGGGCGATCTCGACTGCGACTTCGTGATGGTGGGCCCGGCCCGTGACGAGCAGTACCTGCGGCGAGTGCTGGCGATGGCCGACGATATCGAGAGGTTTCGTTACAGGGGAGCCGTATCGCTGAGCGAGTCGTGGACCTGGATCGCCAGAGCGGCGGTACTGGTCAATACGAGTGCGATGGAGGGACTATCGAACGCGCTCGTTCAGGCATGGTGCTGCGCGACTCCAACCGTGACGCTCTCCTTGGATCCGGACGGGCTCATCGAACAGAACGGCATAGGCATGCGGTCGGGCGACGCGCCCGGTCTGGCTCGCGACGTTCGCATGCTTGTCGAGAACGAAGCGTTGCGCGCCGAGATGGGGGCGACGGCGCAGGCGCTGACCGCCCGGGAGTTCTCCGGAGCCTCTGTCGGCGCGGCCTATGAGCTGATATTCCAACGGGCGGCCGCTCATGAGTAGCCTCGCTATCGCCCACGTGTCGAACGAGATCGCGGGCGGCATGGGCGTCGTGTTTCGCATTCTTCTTCCCGCCCAAGTGAAGGGGGGCGATCGCGTCGCGTTCTTCGTTCGCCACGCCGAAGCGGCCGACCTGGCCCACTTCGCGGCCCACGGCGTGGAAATGCGTCACATCTCGGGCACGCTCAACCTGGCCCGGCAGCTTCGAGGCTACGACGTCGTGCATCTGCACAGCGCGAATCTTGACCTTCTCATTGCGGGTTGGCTCAGCCGCAGAGCGACCATCTTCACGTTGCACGGCCTGCGGGCGCAGACCCGGGGCATATCGACCATGAGCGTTCCGCGCCCTCCCACCCTCAGAGGTCTGCGCCGCAGGCTGAAGCGTTTCAGTCTGTCGTTCATGCTGAGGCACGCCGTCACCAGAGTGGCGACCGTGTCGCAGTTCTTGGCCGGCAAAGCCTCCAGTCTCTACGGTGTCGATCGCCGCAAGGTGATGGTGGTGCCGAACGGCATCGCCCTCGACACGTTCAGAGGCTGCGCCCAGCCACCAAGCGGCGAGGCGACGGTCATCGGCTGGATGGGCCGGCTGGTTCCCGTCAAGCGGGTGGACATCCTGCTTCGAACCGTTGCGCGACTTCTGGAGGGAGGCCGGCATCGGGAGCTGCGCGTGGTGATCCTCGGAGACGGGCCTCTGCGCGATGAACTCATGGCCTTGGCCCGGTCTTTGGGCATCGACAACGTCGTCGACTTCGTGGGCCACACCGACGAACCGGCCAGGTACCTGGCACAGATGCACGTGCTCGTGTTTCCTTCGGAGAACGAGGGGGCGGGGAATGTCGTCAACGAGGCGATGGCCGCCGGCGTACCGGTCGTCGTTCTGAAGGACGGCGGTGGGGCCGCCGAGCTCGTCAATGTCTCCTCGGGCGGAATCGTGGTCGATAGCGAAGCCCTCCTGGCGGATGCGGTCGAAGGTCTCCTGGCGGATGGCGACCTGCGCTCGCAGCTGTCACGACAGGGTCTGTCGTATGCCCTTCGCGAGCTCGATCCGGCGGCCTGGGCAGATCGCTACCGCACGGTCTACCAAGCGGCCCGGGGGGTCTCAGGTCGCTGACTCATCGAGCCGACCGAGCGACCAGTTCCTCAAAGAGCAGCAGATACTGCCGGGCAACAAGTCCAAACTCGTAGTGGTCGGCAACATACGCACGAGAAGCGTCGCCAAGCCGGTTGCGGAGCTCGTTGTCGTCGAGGAGGTGGCCCACATCCCTCTTGAAGCCCTCGGGAGTCTCAGAGAGGAGACCCAGAAGCCCCTGTTTGATGAGCCCGTTGGGGTCGACGTGAAGGCTGACCACGGCGACACCCGCCGACCAGGCTTGCAGGAGCACGTTGGGAAAGCCCTCGCCCGTAGACGTGAGCACGAAGATCCAGGCCTTCTCGAGCCAGCTCTGAACTTCCGACAGCGGCACCGAACCTGTTAGTTCGAGATTCGGCACCTCTGCCGCGCGACGCCTGATCTCCTCGGCGTATGCGTCGTTCTGCCGCCCTCCGACAAGCACGAAGCGCACGTCGGGGCGCTCGGCGTGCATCGATCGCGCCAGTTCGATGAACGCCTCGGCGTTCTTGCCTCTCGTTATGCGGTTCAGCCACAACACGAGGGGCTCGGCCGGGGTTTCCGCCCGAACCGGCGAGAGGGCGATCCCATTGGGGATCACCTGCCCTGCGCGCCCGAAGCTTCGAGCGAGTAGCTCCAACTGCAAATCGTTCTGGACGACCACTGCCTGCGCGCGTCGCACGCCGAAGTAGAAGAGCCGCTGATTGACGAGCGCGTTGGCCCGCAGCAACAAGGCCTTCAGCCGCCGCACGAGTCCGCCGGATGTCTTTGTCTGGCCGCGCGTCAAGAACCCTCGTTCGAGCGACTCGTCCTGGGAGCATCCCCACACGAACGGGACCGCCAAGAGCCGCGCGACGATCGCGGTCGACCCGGTCAGGGGCGAGGCAAAACGCTGGTAGATGATCTCCGGGCTCACCGTGCGGACGGTTCGCAAGAGCCCGGGTCCGACGAGGAATCTGAATACCCGGCGCCACGGCAGGGTGCGCAGAACGCGGACGCCGTCGATCGTTTCATCGAGTGCGCGGGCTCTGTCGGGCCGTTGGCAGACGTAGGTGACCTCGTGGCCCGCTCGGGCGAACTCGCGAGCCAGACCGAAGACCTGGACCTCCGAACCACCGATGTGGTCATGGGGGTGATACTCCATGACGATACAGATGCGCACGGTCAGACCAGTCCTCACTACTCGCGATTGCCGGGATTCACCATATCGCATACGCTGCCTTGCGACCGCGCGCGAGCCACTGCAGGTCTCGATACCCAGGACGCGAATATGGGCTTCACATGCCGCGTGGTATTGGCCCGGAGGTGGCGTTGGATACCGGCTATCCGCAGAAGGTCGACAGGCTCCCGAAACTCGATGCGATGCGCGTTCTCGGCATCGTCGCGGTCATTGGGGTGATCCATTCGCAGAGCTACATCGAGGCCGCCGCCGGAACCTCGCTGCGCGATGTGCCGGGCTGGGAACTCACAGCCGGGGCGCTCGCGCTGGGCCCGGTGACTTTCGTCGCGGGCTATGCCGCGCGTCTCTCCCATGAGCACCTCGCGCGGAGAGAGCGAAACGTGGGCCGGCAATTCCTCAAGCGGCGCCTGGTTCGTCTCTACCCCCTCTATCTGCTGGCATTCTGTCTCTTCGCGGCACTGTGGTACCGGGACATGTCGCCGGAATGGATCGCCATGCAGGTGCTTGGCGTCGGTATCCTCGTGAGCAGGGTCGCTCCGCCTCTTCTCACCACGCTGTACTACGTGCAGCTCGTCATGATGTTCTACGCGGTCTTTGCGGTCGTCATGACCGTGAAGGCGACAAGGTGGCGACTATCCGCGATCGTCGCGGGTTTCGTGGTGTGCGCGGTCATCGCGACCCTGGTCGGCAACACGCGATTGGCTATCTACTATCCCTGTTTCTTCCTTGGAGTAGTCGCCGGCCGGCAACTCGCGGCGCCGGCCAAGCCCATAACATATCCCCTCGCGTTCGCCGTGCTCGCAGGCATGAT
>JAKAHF010000055.1 GCA_021815245.1 Actinomycetes bacterium | reverse complement strand
GGCGACGGCCTTCATCGCCGCACTGGGCGGGGCCGACAATTTGCGCGCTGTCGATGCCTGCACGACACGGCTTCGACTGCGGGTCGCCGGCGCTGGTCGTATACTCTGACCCCGAGTCGAGTGCCTCCTCGGCCACGAAAGCCGGCCGCTTTTCGACGGATCCCACGGGCTCGGACTCCGGTTCTGGCTCGGGTTCCGGCTCCGGCTCCTCGGCTTCGGGGACCGATGCGACTGCCTCGAGTTCAGACACCTCAGCCTCCGATACTCCGACCTCGGGTGGCTCGATCTCGGCTTCAGACTCGGCCCACTCGACCGTCACAGAGAGCGCGTGGTCTTCGGACGACTCAACCGAGGTCGGGTCGAACGATGACTCCCAGCCCAGCTCGTGCGCGTCGGCGCCGTCGTGCTCATCCTCGACAGTCTCGGGTTTCGATTCCGAACGGCGCTTTCGCGTGAACTTCTTGAACAAGGACCGCTGCTTCGGGGGCGTCACGGGCGACTCGGGCTCGGCGGGCTCGACGGAATCGACGGGCTCAACGTCCGGTTCGGATTCGGCGGGCGCCGCTCGCCTGGCTTCGGCACGCAGCAGCCACTGCGAGAACGCGTCGGCCACGGCCGCACCGGCGCCTGGGCCACGAGACGGCTCCCGCACGGCTCCTTCGGCGTCCTCGTCGACCGGCTCAGCGGGGACCTCGACGTCATGAGGCTCCCGGGCCGAGTCGGCCATCGGGGCATCCGCGGCTGCGTCGGTCTGGTCGGATTGGTCAGGCTCCTCGATCCAGTCTGTCCACGCGGGCCAGTCGGTGTGGGATCCCCCGGCGGCCTCATGGTGGATGGTCACTCCGGTCTTCACGACATCGGAGCCGGCGTCGCGCAAACGTGGCGCGGAGATATCTTCGCCGCCCGGCTCCTCGCTCGGTGCCGACGGCACAGGCTCGTCTTCAGGGGGCACGAGCGCGCCTTCAGGCGGTGCGGGCATGTCGGCAGGCGGTACGGACGCGGCGTCGTCGCTCGCGACAGGCTGCTCGACGAACGTCGCTTCCGGCTCGATCTCGGCGGGCTCGTCCTGCTCAGAGAGCCCGGCGGCGATGTCGGTGGCATCCGGCTCTTCGGAAGCCACTTGCAGCCGCTCGGCGGGTTCCTCAGGCTGTTCGACAGACTCCTCAGGGCTGGGCGCGACGTGACTCTCTTCGGGCTCGGTCTCTGCCGGGCCCGCAACCGACTGAAACGGCGAGGCCCTCAACTTGGGCGGTGCGACCGCCAGGCTGCTTGCGGCTCGGAGGAGAGCCAGAGCCCGCGTGCGACCTTGCTCGAAGTTGGGCGTGAACGCCACGTCGCGTAGGGCAACCGTGATCTTGTGTCCCGGCCCGAACAGTTGGGACATGGTTGCGTTAACGCTGGCGCGCCAGTTCCTCAGTTCGGGATCTCGCGCGTCGGGCCGGATGCGCCGTAGCTCTCCGGCAAGCCGATCCAGCATCTCGCGTTTTGATGGATCCCCCACTCCCGGCATAGGTTACTCCGGTCCGATTGATGCTCTGCTACATATCATCGGTCTGGAGCCCTCGATTCATGAGAGACCCGACGTACGACGTTAGGCCAACACCGCGTTCAACGTGGGCGCGAATAGCGTCTCGCGTTCGTCGTGCGTTCGTCGAGAGTGGCGCTATATCTGGTTCGCCACAACAAAGCTGTTTCGCATGAGCTTCTGGATTCCCATCGCCGACGCGCAATCTCCCAGCATCTCGAAACGTGAGGCGGTTCCGAAGAAGGCGACCGCGGCGTCATCGCATGGTTCGTATCCCGCGGAGAGCACGATCGAATCACACTCCAGATCGTGCTCGCTCCCCTCGAGATCCGCCCACGTGACCTTGTCCTTCTCGACCCCCGTGCATCTCGCGTTCACGATGAAGTGAAAACCGGGCTGGGCAAGCCACGCCTCTTCGAGCGGTGCGCGGTAGTGCAAGGGAGCGCAGTCGTGAGCCAGCCGCGGCAGCATCTCCAAGACGGTCACCTCGTGGCCGAGGGCGGCAAGGTGCATGCCGGTCTCCACGCCGATCTCACCCCCGCCCACGATCGCCACGCGCCGGCCAAGCCGGTCCTCATTGCCGTACACGTCGGCGGCTTGGATCACGTGGCTCGCATCGATGCCTCCTATCGGCGGCACTACAGGTCGCGAACCTACGCAGGCGAGCACGGCATCGAAACCGCCGGCTTCGATCGTTTCGGGCGTGACATTTGAGCCGAGCCTGACATCGACAGCGGACTGGCTGATCTGGCGCACCAGATATTCGGTGAACTTCTTGATGGGCCACTTGAAGGGCGGCGCGGCCGCGGCAAGCAGCTGTCCGCCCAGCCGGTCGTTCCGCTCATAGAGCGTCACGTCATGGCCGCGCCGGGCGCAGGTCAGGGCCGCGTTCATTCCAGTGGGACCTCCGCCGATGACGGCGACCCTCTTCTTGCGCGCCGGCGGCTTCACCATCTCGTTCAAACGGTGCTCTATGCCCCACGTAGGATTGACCGAGCAGACGGAGGCCCAGGGGTCGGCTGCCCCTGAACGGTGGCATTTGTTGCACCTGATGCACGGCACTACTTCGTCTCCCCGGCCTTCGACGGCCTTGAGACCGAAGTCTGGGTCAGCGATGAAGGCCCGTGCGCTCCCGACGAGATCCACCCGGCCCTCGGCGAGCACCCGGTCGCAGGTCGCAAGATCGTGAAAGCCGCCGATGGCGACGATCTTCACTCCGGTCCCGGCCCTCGACTTGACCTCCTCGGCCAGTGGCATCCACGGAGTCTCTCCCCCGTGGATGCCGAGACAGCTCGACATGTCGACGCTGTGGGGTCTAATGTGCAGAATGTCGGCGTAGCCTTCGAGCGCCTTCGCGTAGGCGACGGTGTCGTCCATGGTCCAGCCGCCCGGCTCGTGCTCGTCGGCGGTCACCGTTGTCTCGACGATGAAATCGCGACCGCACTCCTTCTTCATGCGGTCGAAAACATAGAGGGGATAGCGGATGCGGTTCTCGAGGCTGCCGCCGTACTTGTCGGTACGCCGGTTGGTGGCCGGCGACAGGAAGCGGCCGAGGTTCACAAGATAGGAATTGTGAATGTAGGCGCCGTCGAACCCGGTCTCTTTGAGAGCCAGCGCCAGGCGCACCACGGCATCGGCCATTTCCACAAGCATCGACTCGGGCATCTCGCGGCCGATCGTCGGCATGCTGCCATCACCGCGGATAGAGAACGAGGGGATGCCATCGCTGACGTCCCAGCCCTGGGGAAAGATGGGGCTCAGAGTCATGGAGCATTTCACACCGAACCCGTGCACCGCATCGGTGAGGAGCGAGATCGAATGCTGGCAGCGTGGGTCGAAGAAATCCCATTCGCAGAAGTGGGGGATCTTCGTGCCGATCTTGGTGCCGAACATGGTGATCATGGCCACGCCGTGCCGTGCCCGGTCGATGTAGTGCGAAATCATCGCGTCGGTCGGATAGGGCTCGGGACCCTGCAGATATGGTGGTTGGCTGACCAGGGAGATGAGATGACTCTTGAGTGTATGTCCCGCGATCTTCGCCGGGCTCATGAGGTGTGGGTAGGTCGCCTTCATCTCCGTCTCCTTCGTCTGCGATCGTCGTTCTAGTAGGCCCCGAACTCCTTGGTCGCGTCGACCCACGCGCGCACCAGTTCCAGCTTGCTCCCCTCCAACTCACCCACGCCGGTCGACATGATGTATCCACCGTTCTTGCCGACGACCTCACACAGTCGGTGAGTGTATTCACGAACTTCCGATACTGTGCCGCCGGCGAGCAGCGAATTGGGCATGCCGCCGACGATGCACATGACGTCGCCGACAACCTCCTTCACCTTGAAGATGTCGCTCTTCTGGAACCAACCGATCACCTTGCCGGCGGGCAGTTCGCGCAGGTACTCGAGACGCCTGTCCCACGCCCCTTCGAAGAAGGCGAACGGCGTGATGCCGTTGTCGATCAGAGTGAGGAACATGTTCTTGAGCTGCGGCCAGTAGAACTTCTCGAACTGGGTGAGCGACATGAAACCGTCGGAGCCGCGGTGCAGCGGAAAGCCGGCGAGCTTGAAGCCGGTCGCTTCGCAACTCATGATGATGTGCTCGAGCACGATGCCGCTGACACGTTCTTCGGCGGCGAGAAGCCGCTCGGGCTCGCGCAACATGTCGAGCATGATGCCGCGCATACCGCGCAGTGTGTCGGACATGAAATCGAACGGGGCCGACGCGTGCGGGCCCATGAAGAAGGCCGGTGGAAAGCCAAGGGCCTCCATGCGTTTCTGCGCGGCGGCCATGCGTTCCCCTTGGTCGGCCGCGACCTCGAGCGCCTTAGCGAACGCCCGTGCGACCCGCCTCATCCCGGGGCTCGAGTAGAAGTGCAGGCTGTCGAGATTGTAGAAGCCGAACGCCCACATGCCGAGCGGCGGCAGAGTCTTCAGGCCTTCGAATTCGCTGAAGACCCGGGGCAGGTAGGTGCGAATGGCCCAGTCCGACGGGTCTTTCAAGAAGGCGTCGTAGTCGCCGGCCTTCATGAACTCGCCCTCGAGAAACTGGAACGAGCCCGACTCGGGCAGACCGTGGCCGGGCCAGGCGGTCATGCGGTCGCCAAGCACCGGCGAGGCGCCCGGCGTGATCGGCCCGAGGATGCTATCGGGCTCGAACTCGCACGCGAATCTCTCGAGGATCTCCTGGCACAGCTCGTGGTCGTCCTGAAGTTGCTGGTGGCTGATGCCACCATACTCGGCCAGCAGGTAGCCGGCCGTCATGCTGATGGGCACACGGTCGGGCTGCTTCAGCGCGCCCGCGTCCCAGACACGCTTCGCTCTCTCGGCCAGCAACTGCTCGTTGCTCTTGGCGCTCGCGTTCATTGCTGCTTCACCGATCCTTCTGTGTGCGTTTGACATCGCGGCGCCTGCCCCGCATGTACGCCACGCCGGCGAAGGTCCCCACGAAGGGGAAGAGGGCAAGCCAGAGGTACCCGGCTAGGTACCCGTTCTGCCCGGAGGTGGCGCCGTACTGGTCGACCAACATGCCGAAGACCCAGGGCGCCAGCAGCGATCCCAGCAGATTGGTCAGATTGAGAAAGCCCGAGGCCGAGCCGACCTGCGCGGCCCGGGGCACGATATCGGGGACCGAGCCCAGGATCGCGGGGAACAAAGCCATGGTCATGAACCCGGAGATAATGACGAAAGCGATGGCCAACCCGGCTCCCGGAACGATGGGCGCCAGCGCGGTCGAGACCAGCATGACCGCCATGCCGGAGAGCAGCACGAAGGGTTTGCCCCACCGCGCCATGGCCGCCGCGCCGGCGATGTTGCCGAGTAACTGAGCCACGCCGACGGCCGCGGTGAGATACGCCGCCACGGCCGGCCCGGCTCCACGCTGATCCTGCAGGAAGGCGGGTGTCCAAGCAAGGATGCCGACCACCACGGCCATCACTCCGACGTTGATGACCGCGAGCTGGATGAGCCTCCGGTTGGTTGCCACGGCCCCCACGTCACGCAGCGTCGCCGACATGGACGCCTCGCGCGAGTGTGCCTGCACAGGCGCGCGCACGGGACCCTGCAGCACGGCCATCAGAGCGAGTGCGACGGTTATGCCTGCATTGAGAAAGAAGCTGGCACGATAGCCGCCCGCGGACTGCACACTCGGCAGAATGAGCAGCGCGGCTATGACGCCCACACCGTGCCCACTGCCGAAGATGCCGAGAGCCCGCGCCTGCCGGCCGGGGACCACGTAGTGCGTGAGCAGGTGATTGGTGACGGGGATGATGGTCGCCCCGCCCAGGCCCTGCAGCAACCGTCCGGTCAGAAACCCCGCATACGACGAGCTCGCCGCGAAGACGGCCGCCCCCAGCGCGGCCACGGCGACGCCGACTATGAGCGTCCTCCCTCCCCAGCGGGCCACGGCCACACCCGCGGGGATGGAGCCGAGACCGAAGGCGAGCCAGAATAGCGAGGTCAGCAGGCCGATTTGGGCTCCGGAGAGCCCGAACTGGTCTTGAAGTTGGTTCTGCGTGACCGGCACGAGCGCCATGGAGATGCTGTTGGCCACGCTGACCAACATGAGCGAGAGGGCGAGCCGGTCACCGGCCCGTCCCCCCTCACTGTAGGTGTATGCGACCGAGGTACTGGTCACGATACGTAGGTGACCTCGCCGCGCTGCACGATATCCATGCGCCGGAACTTCATCTCGTCGTCGGTGTAGCCGAAGACCACACCGCACAGAAAAACGTTACCCTCGGGGATGCCGGCCTCGCGCGCCATCTCGGCGCCGGCGGGCTTGGTGAGGTAGTGCGCCAGGGACTTGATGAAGCACGAGCCGTAGCCGAGTTCGGTGGCCTGCAGAATCAGGTATCCGGCCGAAAGCCCGCAGTTGAGCGGTCCGAGCGGGTTCTCGGCGGGAGCCGAGTAGAGCGCGGCCACCGGCGCCCCGTGCAGAGGCTGGTAACCGGGCAGCTTGGCCCGGCCGGTGGTGAAGTCGTCACCGGAGGCGAGCATCGCTTCGAGCACCTTCTCGTTGATGCGGGTCATGAGTTCTTTGTTGCTGATGACCGAGATATGGTACGGACCTGCGTTCGAAGCCCAGCGGGCCGAGCCGATGATGGTCTCGAGGTCGGTCTCGGGCACCGGCTTGTCGAGGTACGAGCGGATGCTCCTGCGGGTGACGATCGCGTCATTGACGTTCATTCTTTTCCTCCCAGTATCCCGGCGATGCAAGGGCCGGCAGTTATGTGACATTCCCGAGCGAACGCATCGGGATACTTGCTCCGCAGAGCTTCGAGATCGGCTTTCTCGACTTCGACGAGAAATCCCGACACCACCATACCGACCGTGTTCTTCGACGTGCACTTGCCGGGCACGATGGTGTTGATGACGCCGCCCCGGTCGATCTCACCCGGGACGATAGGATCGTACTTGGCTCCGTGGTCCATGCCCACCGCGCCGGGGATGATCCGCTCGGTGACGTACGCGCCGCCGAGCACGATGCCCCGCTCGTTGTAGATCGAGACGACATCGCCGTGCTTGATGCCTCGAGCGACGGCGTCGGCCGGATGGATCCACAGCGGATGGTACTGGTAGCCGTCGGGGCCCCGCAGCTTGCAGGTATCGATCTCGCGAAACCAGGTGACATCGTCGTGCTGCGAGTGCACTCCCCAGCGCGGATGATTGCTCATGCAGAGCAGCGGGTATTGCCTGCTCCTCGCCGTGCCGATCGACTCTTGGTGCGTCTCTCCTTCAGGGATCCACTTCGGCACGGGCGGACGCTCGGCGTCGTCGGGGAAGTGCTCGGCCAAGCCGGTCGAGTAGAACTCGAGCTTGCCGGTCGGGGTCTGCAGCGGATGGCCTTCGGGATCCTCGTAGAATTGCACCAGACCCGCGGGGATGCTCTCCCAATCTGGCTGCGGCGAGACCACGTAGTAGCCTTTCTCGTTGAGATCCTCCCAGGAGATGCGGTCGGCGACATTGGAGGTCTCCCAGCCGAGCTTGATGATGTCGGCGACGCTCATGCCGTCGGTGTACTCCTCGAGCAGGCCCAGCCGCTCC
Source organism: Actinomycetes bacterium (assembly GCA_021815245.1). The sequence continues at coordinate 1,228 of JAKAHF010000055.1, read as the reverse complement.
GCGATCTTGCAGACGATCTCGTAGTCGCTGAAGCTCTCCCCGAGAGGTTCCATGCAACGCGGCTCGGGGAAGAGCATGTCCATCTGGCCGCTGTAGACGTCGGTCGCGATGTCGTCCTCTTCGAGCTTGGTGTTGACCGGCAGCAGCAGGTCGGCGAACAGGGCGTCGTTCTCGATCCACGGATGCTGGCACATGACGAACTCGATATCGGGATGCCGCATAGCACGGATGAAGCTGTTGCCGTCGTTCCAGCAGGTGATCCACGACGGGGAGTCGGTCCACACCATGTGGATCTTCGAGCAGCCGTCAGCCGGGTACTTGTACTGGATGAACTGGTCCTCGCGCTCGCTGCGCGCGCCCAGGCGGTTGCCGTACCAGGTGCCCTCACCCTCGAGGATGAGCTTTGGCACCAATGTCTTGGGGATGCACGACTCCTGCTTCCATTCCGGAGGCAGGGCGCCCTTGTAGGCGGCGTCGATGTTGAGGATCGCCGACGGACGCGGCGCCGACTGGTTCTCGGGCAGCGCGAACAGGCCCCATTCGATCATCTTGGCCTGGTTGCAGCCGGGCTTGCCTAGACCCTGCATGGCAAGACACAGCACCTGCAGACGCGCCGGCTCGGTCGAGTACGGACCGCGAATACCGGGACCACCGTTGGAGATCACCACGGTCGTCCGCTTCGAGGCCCATTCGTCGGCCAAGGCCTTGATGGTGCGCGAGGGTACGCCGCAGAGAGGTGACGCCCATTCGGGAGTCTTGGCGATGCCGTCTTCGCGGCCCATGACGTAGTCCTCGAACTTCTCGACGCCGTAGGCGTGAGTCTCGAGATACTCCTTGTCGTAGGTGCCCTTCTCGAACCACCGGTAGGCGATGGCGAGATAGAGGGCGGCGTCGGTGTTCGGCAGCACCGGGATCCACTTGTCGGCGTGCACCGCGTTGCCGTAGTTGCAGTCGGGAGCTATGTAGATCTGCTTGATGCCGAGCTCGGTCCACCAGTAGTTGAGACGAGACACCAATTGCCCACCCCAGCCCCAGGGCGTGGTCTCGGGATCGCAGCCCCAGAAGAGCAGGAGCTCGGCGTTCTTGGAAATGTCGTAGACCAGGTTGCTCTGCGGCAACTGCTGCCCTATGTACTCGCAGCCCCACACGTGCTTGGCGCCCCAGTACCAGCCTTCCCAGCTGTCGGCATTGCGCACCTGGTGGGTGTGGCCGCCGAATAGCTCGAGCA
>JAKAHF010000054.1:5534-8835 GCA_021815245.1 Actinomycetes bacterium | reverse complement strand
TGCCGCCGAACGACGGCACGATGCCGATGGGCATCCACACCGCGTCGGGGTTCTGAGCCTTGATCTTGGCCGCCACAGGGTTGTAGTCCTCGGCGTTGGTGGCGAAGAGCACCGGATCGCCGGTGAGTTCGTAGCCGCTTCTTGTGACGAGATCCTTGAATGCCTGCTCGAACGGAGGATAGGTGGCATCCTCGGTCGCCATGCAGATCTTCTTCGCGTTTGGGTAGTACTGCTTCAGGGCCTTGAGGGCGGCGGACTGCTGGCTGACAGGATCCATGCCCAGGAACTCGTACGGGGTGGTCGAGTTCATCGCGCCGGGGGCCATACCGTTATAGAAGGCGACGTGAAGGACTTTGGCCTGCTCGAGGATCGGCGAAGTGGCCACGTTGAAGAAGGCGCCCGGACCGAGAACGAACTGCACTTTGTCGTCGAGGACGAGCTTGGTAGCCGCCGCGGTATTGCCATCCAGGGTGCTCTTGGCATCTTCAATGATCGTCTCGATCTTGTAGCCCTTGCCTTGGACTCTAATGCCGCCTTCGTTGTTGATCTTGTCGACCATGTACTGGAGGTCGACTTTGTCGGCGCCGTCGACGACCGAGTACCAGTCGGACAGCGAGAAGATGACGCCAATCCTCAGAGTCTCAGTGGGCGCGCCCACCGTGGTCGGAGTGGTGTCGCTTGTCGGAGGTGCGGTGGTCGGAGTCGTGTCGCTTGTCGCAGGTGCGGTGGTAGGCGGCGCCGTGGTGACCGGCGCGGTCGTGGTCGTGGATTCGTCTCCTCCACCGCACGCGGCAAGAAGCGACCCGAGCGCCAGCGCCACCAGGAGTGCGGCTACGAGCCATTTTGTCTTTGTCATTTGTGCTGCCCCTTTCCTGTTCGAATTCGAGAGCCTTCGTTTTCCAGCGGCTGTCAGCCGCGCCACCCCCGGCCGGTGTCGATCATGGCTTTCACGTTGTCCGCCTTCGCATCGTCGAGAACGGCGCCGTTCTGCAGGTAGAAACCACCATTCTTCGCGCAGTTATCAAGAAGATCGGTAACGTACGTCTCAACAGCTTCGGGGGTGCCGAGCGCGAGAAGCGATGAGGGCACGTTTCCGGCGATGCAGGCCCGCCCTCCCAGGGCCCGACTGGCGGCGGCCATGTCGGTTTGGTCGAACATCCAGAGAACGCTTCCCTCGGGGAGTTCCGAATCCCCGATGACCTCGAGCCGCTTGTTGTAACCGCCCTCGGCGAACATCGCCGGGACGATACCTTGCTCGATCAGACCCTTCATGGTCGCCTTCAGTGTCGGCCAGTAGAAGGTGCGGAAGTCTGAGTCAGACATGAAGGCGTCGGCACCCTTGTGCAGCACGTAGACCACGAGCGGGGCGTCGGCCATCACCGCCTGATTCACTGCCCAATCGACCATGAGTGGTGTGAGACGCTCGGCTGCCTCGATGATCTTCTCCGGCTGGCGGAAGCGATCCATGACGATGCCCTTAGTGCCTCGCAGCGTGTCGGCGAGGACGTCATAGGGGGCCTTCGCCATACCGGCCGCCAGGGGCGGGATGCCAAGGCGAGCCGCGGCGTCGGAACTCGCGGCGCCAACCGTCATCAGATAGCGCATGCACTCCTGAGCCGCGGCGTGAAGATGCCGCACGCCCTCCACCACCGCTGGGTCTGCAAACGGCAGGATGCTGAACGGTATGGTAGATGCCTCCATCATGTTCGCGAACCGGTCGAGCGTTGCCAGTGGAGCGAAGGCCGAGCCGATACGAGGCAGGAATGTGCGGCGGAAGTAGTCTGAGGGGTCGTCGATAAGAGCGTCATACTCGTCGGGCAGCATGTACTCGCCCTCGAGGTACTGCCACGGCGTGTGCTCGCCGACGCCGTGGCCGGGCCACTGGATGAACTGCAGGCCTAGTTGATCGAAGACGGTCCCCGGTGAAACCGGGGTCGACTGGAAATCAGGGCGAAGATCCTCGTAGTAGGCGGTCAGGGCGGCAGCCGACTTATCATACTCGTGCATGGCCTGCTGCAGCGTGAGGCCGGCTTGTTTCGCCGGATAGAACCCTACGAGTGCTGAGACGGGCACGCGCGCGGGCTTTCGCAGGAGGATGGCGTCAATGAGCAACTGGACGCGCTCCGTGTAGCTTGCTCTCGCCGCGTCGCTCGCGAACTGGACGCTGTCGGCGCTCAACCAACGCTGGAACCGCCGCGCACGCCGCTCTTTCCAGTCGAGAGCGTTCCAGCCTTCGAAGGTCGGGTCCTGTCGCTTGGGAGTACTGATTTCGGTCACGCTCTTTCCTCGCTCTCGTTCAGATTGGCAGTGTGTGATAGAAGCGGCCCAGCGACGGCCAAGATGGACGATGCGACTCCTCGAGGGGAGTGAGTGAGCGGCCGCAATCAGCGCGTGGGGGCAACACGCGCCCATACCGGGCCGTCACCGGGCCGACAACAAGGAAACTCATAGGCACCCGATCTGGATGTCCCACAGATAGGCGTCGCCGACCCGCGCCACTTCAGTAGCCAGACGGGCGCCGCACAATGGGCAGAAGAACTCCCGAAAGCACATCTTGTTCATCATGGCCGTCGACGACGATCGATACCCTGGGCCGATCGAGTCGGCTGGGCGTTCGGCGACAGCGCAACCGTCCTTGAAATTCTTGTCGCGGGGAGTCAACACCCGCCCGCAACTGCAGACGTAGTGCGCACCGTCGGCCGTGGACACGAGGCTCAGGTTGTCGCTGATGATTACCCTGTCTCGCATCGCTCGCTCCTTGCCAGTCGTTCCAGCTTGAGCCGCGCGCGCTCCTGTCGGCTCTTGTCGGTGTCGACGTCACCAGTCTCGTTGACAACAATCCCGTACACATCCAGAGCTTCTTCAGCCGTCATCTTGCCCTCGCGAAGGTCGCGGGCGACTGCAGCGAGCTCTCTGTCGAGCGGATCCCCGTAGCCTGCGAAGTTGGGGAGGTTGGTCTCCCAGACCGAGGTCGAGTCGAGCGGAAACGCCGCACCTTTCCAGTACAACGGGACCTCTTCTCCCTTGACTTCATCCAGACCGCGCGGTATCCGGCCGGCGGCTATCCTGGTCCCGATATCGCTGCCGCGTTTGAGCCTGAAGGAGGCTCGGCCACCTGGGTTGCCGCCCAGCAGGCCTTGGCACTTCGCGAAGCTCTCGTTGTTGTAGACCTGGGTGTCGAGAGCGTCCGTGCGGTGCAGTATCCAGGCCTCCTCGGCCGCCACACCGCTGCGGTACCGTCCGGCCCCAGCCGTGTCGGCGCGGTTCTGCCGCCGGTAGAGCGTGAGTACGGGCCAAGCAA
>JAKAHF010000054.1:0-5524 GCA_021815245.1 Actinomycetes bacterium | reverse complement strand
AGCAAGTTCGTTGTCTTCAACGTTGGAGGCTTCCATGCCTGGCACCCAGTAGATCCCGCCTGTGTCGACGCCGTCCCGGCTCGTAGACGCGGGTAGAGCCCCAGGCGCCATACCGGAGTGCATGGCCATGAAGAACTGGCCGTGCTGATTGACACCGTTGAAGATCCAGCCGCCGTAGGCATGCACATCGGCGATGCCGATGGCTTTGTCACGGAGGGGCGGGTCAGCGCAGGCGACCATCTTTGCTACCGCGCCCGTAGCGGTTGCGACCACCATCGGCATGTTGCATACACCTGCTCCACTAACGGGCGCGGGATAGTCCGCACAGGTAATGGTGCCGGGCACTGGGTAGAACGAGACCCGCCGTGCCATGCCCCCGCACACCCCACCCAGGTCGTAGGCGAGCATGAATGTCAGCGGCGCGAGCACCGCGCCGACGAAGCCGGCATAGGTATTGTTGATAGCGCCGAATTGGGGCGAAGTCCCCTCGTTGTCGACGTATAGACGCTCCCCTTCCTTGCGGATATTCACCTGGCTCACGTAGATGCCGTCGTCGCCGGGGAAAGCCGATTCGGTGTAGATTCGCTCCGACCACCGCCCATCGGGGATCAGCGCGAGCTTCTCGAGAAACGCGCGTTCGCCGGCATCCAGGGAGCGCCTCATGACCGCCTTCACCGTCTTCGCCCCGTACCGTTCCAGCAGCTTCAGGATCCGCTCGCGGGCGACGCTGAGGCCGGCCAGGGCGGCGTGCAGATCCATGCCGACGGTGGCCGGAACGCGGGACTGCCGCAGCCATAGTTGCTCCACATCGGCCCGCACCCGTCCACGCTCCACGAGCTTCGTGGGGGGAAAGAGCGGCGGGTCCTCCCATATGCTCCGAGAGTCCAGACAGAAGCTACCCGGGGCCGGGCCGCCTACGTCACTGTAGTGGACTGAGTTCGCGACCCAGCAGAAGAGCTCACCCTCCCAGAAGACCGGCGATGTCAACTCGGTGTCTTGCTGGTGAGAGCTTCCAACGTACGGATCGCTGTTGAGAAAGACGTCGCCGTCCTCGATGCCGGGGTTCTCGCTGCGGTTCTCGAGCACCCATTTGGTCATGATGCCAAGCGTGTTGGCGAGATACATCAAATAGGGGCCCATGAACATCACATCGCCGATCTCGGTGAGGATGGCGCACTGGAAGTCCCGGTTGATCATGGTGATCGGGGAGATACTGAGCTTCTGGATGGTGTTGCCGTTCTCCAAGTTGATGTTCTGGAGACTGTTGCGGATCACCTCGTAGGTGATGGGATCCACCTCGGGCTCCACAGTTGTCTGAAGGCGAAGTGCCGGGCTGATCTGGAGCACGTCCGGCGGCGCATACCCGCGGGCTATTCCGTCCCATTTGATGGGCTTCATCGCGCCACCCGCCCCTTCAAAGGCCCGTAGCTACACGACCGGCCGCCCGCCTGGTCGAGGTGGAGCACGAAGTCGCCCAAGGAATCGCGCTCAAGCACTTGGCCGTCCGCAATCGGTATCGAAGTGAACGGCAGCTCGACGATGGCAGGGCCTTCGATGCGGTTGCCGGCTCGCACACGGGTGCCATCGAACACCCCGCTCGTTGCCCTTGCCATGCGGTCGGGCCAGAATACCTCTCGACTGCCCAGCCGGGCCGCTGCGGGCACGGCTTCATCGCTGCCCTGCTGCACAGACTGAGTGGGCCGTTTCAGCCGGACAACCGCGTGCACCCGTACGGTGAACATCTCGATGCCTTGGGAGACCAATCCCGCGCCGTGGCCGTATAGGCTGTCGTAGCGGGAACGAAAGTCGCCTACAGCGGCCTGCAGGGCTGCCTCAGTCAGGACCCCTGCCGGCATGCGTACGAGGATGCTGTGTAACCACTGCCCGCTGTAGCGAACCGATCCGTACCGCTCGATCTCCACATCGTTCGCGTCGACGCCCATCTCACGCATGGAATCGTGGGCCCGCTTCTCGAGCTCGGCCATCAACACGTTCAGTTCGGATGCCGGGAACGGAGCAAAGAAGACCTCCTCTTTCTCGATGTTCAGCACAAGGTTGGAGGTCGAGCAGCCATAGGCCGAGAGCGTGGAAGCCCCGTTGCCGAGCGGGATGACGACGCCTTTCACCCCCAGTTCCTTGGCAAAGGCGAAGGCGTGGAGCGGACCTGCTCCCCCATAGGCGTAGACTACGAAGTCCCGCGGGTCGTAGCCCCGAACGACTGTCTGCTGGCGTATGAGCTCGGCGGCCCGCGCGTTGTTGATCTTCACGATGCCGGCCGCGGTTTCCTCCGGTCCCAGGCCGATCTGCCCGCCCAGCCCCGCAACAGCGGCGTATGCACCGTCGAAGTCGAGCGGCATGCGGCCGCCGAGGAAACTCTCCGGGGACAGCAGGCCAAGTACCAGGTCTGCGTCGGTCACCGTCGGCTCTACCCCACCCCGTCGGTAGCACACGGGACCCGGATCCGCGCCGGCGCTCTCGGGCCCCACCTTGATGGAGCGGCCGTGGGGGTCGAAACGCGCCAGACTGCCACCACCGCAGGCGATGGAGGTCGTCTGGAGCTGCGAGAGCTTGTAGCGATACTGGTCGACGATCTTCTCGTCGCCGACCAGTGGCTCGCCGGCGACGATGAGGCCGACCTCGAAGGATGTGCCACCCATATCGGTGGCAATCACGTTGTCGTGCCCCAGTTGCTGGGCCAGAAACACTGACCCGATGATGCCGCCCACCGGGCCGGAGCCAAGCGACGTCAGGGGCGTTTCCGCTGCTTTGGCCGCGGGCAGCACTCCGCCGGACACCTGCATGACCAGGAGTGGGTTCTTGAGACCGGCCTCATGTAGACGCTCGGCCGCGCGATGGAAGTACGCCGCTGAGGCCGGAGCGATGTAGCTGTTGATGACCGTCGCGACGGTGCGCTCGTACTCGCCCATGCGCGGCGCGACCTGATGTGAGCAGCATACGTAGACGTCAGGAGCGACGCGACGCGCTATCTCCAGTGCCCGCAACTCGTGGGCCGGGTTCTTGAACGACCAGAGAAAGGAGATGGCGATAGCCTTCACCTGCTGCTCATCGACCAACTCCCGGACGGCCTCCTCGACAGCCGCCTCGTCGAGAGGCACTATCTCAGCCCCCATGCAGTCGACCCGCTCATCGACCTCTCTGATCAGCGACCGCGGGACGAGAGGGGCGGGCTTGTTCGTTGCCTGCGGGTGGAACGAGTACTCTAGCTCAAGACCCGCGGTACGGCCCGTGCCCCGCATGATCAGTATCGCGTCGCCGTGGCCCACGGTGGCCAGGAGCCCTGTCCGCGCGCCTTGCCGCTCCACCAGCAGATTGGTCCCCACGGTGGTGCCGAGGCTGAAGCGCTCGGTCGCGTGGATCAGACCGGAGAGAGTGGTGCCGCAGCCGTTAGCCAGCACCGAGAGGGCGTCGAACATCCCAGCGGCGAAATCGTCCTTGGTTGTAGCGGCTTTTGCATAGTGGAGGGACCCGCGGTCGTCCATCGCGGTGCAGTCGGTGAAGGTCCCGCCTCCGTCCACTCCGATGTAGTAACTCATAGCGTAGACCTCTGTTCGGAGATCGGGCTCAGTGGGCCTTGAGACGCGGGATCTTCTCAACGTCGAAGGTCTCGTTGCGGTACTCCTCGTTGAAATACGGGAACGGCGCGATCCTCGCCCGGATCTCCTTCTGCGGCGTGCCGGGTGTGCCCCAAAGAATGACGACCTCGTTCCCTTCGACCGCTTTTTCCCGATCGATGTAGGCGAGGGAGATCTCCCGGCGGTGATAGTAGTCGTGGGTGCGGCCCAGCGTTCGGCCGATCTTCTTGCCGTCCAGCAAGATCCGGCTGGCCCGCATGAGGGGCAGCAGATCGTTGTCGCCCGTCTGGGCAAGGTCCTCATAGGGCTCCACGTCCTGGCCGCGGAATTGGGAGGCGAACACGTCGCCCACATCGTCCGCGTTCCATTCCAGGGTGACCACTTTGCTGGGCGGATTCGCCGAGATCTTCATCAACGCCGCGCGTCCGATGAAATCGTGGTCCCAATCGATGAGGTAGTCCCAGTCCACGTCGTAGGGTGTCACGAAGTAGTCGTCCACGTCGTTGGCACAGCTGCCCGCGAACTGATAGTGGTCGGTGTAGCTGATAGGCGCGATGTACTGCGCCAAGGCGTCGCCGCTGGTGAAATAAGGGTAGTAGTAGTGGATGTACTGGTTCGGGTAGCCGCCCTGGGTGTGGTTGTAGCAGTAGCTGTTGTTGCCCAGTTGCCTGGCGCCGTATTTTGCGCCGACCTCCAGAAGCCTTTCGAAGACCATGTCCGCGTGTTCGATGGAGCCGTGCACCTCGTAGGCCAGGCCTCCGGACATGCCGAGTCTGACGACATTCATGTCGGTGCCACCGATCTTCACGTTCTTCGAGCCGGCGAACTTCAAGTCGTGCAGGTCGGTCTGCGTGGCCTCTTCCAAGATCTCCAACGATCTGGGGCCATCAATCTGGTAGAAGTACTCGTCCATGACCCACCGGCCGATCACGTCGAAGCCCAGGGTCCGGACGTAGAAGTCGAGAACCGGCGCCAGCCAGTAGGTGCGGAAGGTGTCGGTGTCAGGCTTGGTGATGAGACCGTCCGCAAGCAACTGGCCTTTCTCGTTGCACAGTAGCGCGTGCCGGGAACCGTTCAGCGTCAGCCTGGAGAAATCCCTGTTGACGCAGACGCGGTTGAGTAGCTTCACGGCGTCGGGCCCGGAAACGTCATAAACGGGCGACTGGCATAGACACGATCCGATCCACGCCGACTCTCGGCAGGCTGCCAGTTCATCCTTGTTGGTGGTAACGAGGTATGGGAACAGGTCAGGGCCCTGACGATAGAGGGCGCGGGCGCGCTTGTTGATGGCGTTGTCGAGTGTGTACGGCATGATCATTCCTCCTGGCCTCAATCGCGGAACGCGGGATAGGTCGTACTGCATGAGACATCGGGGGCATGTCCCAGGTAGAGCTCCTGGACCCGCTCGTCACAGACGAGTTGTTCGGCAGCACCCGAAAGAGCAACCCTTCCCGTCTGCAGGACAAACGCGTGGTCGGCGATCGAGAGAAGCAGCTTGGCATTCTGTTCCACGACGAGCAGGGTGAGACCGGCCGCATTGAGACTGACCAGCGCTTCGAAGATCGCTTCCACCATCATGGGCGCCAGTCCCATCGACGGCTCGTCGAGCAGCAGCAGCTTGGGTCTGCTCATCAGGCCTCGGCCCATGGCCAGCATCTGCTGTTCGCCGCCCGACAGCGTGCCGGCAAGTTGACGGGTTCGCTCCCGCAGCCGCGGGAAGACGTCGAACACCCAATCGAGGTCCTCTTGGACTCTATTCTTGTCACGGCGGCTGCAACCACCGAGCTTCAGGTTGTCGATCACGGACAGTGTCGGGAATACATGGCGCCCCTCGGGCACGTGGCCCACGCCATTCGTGGCGATCTCCTGGGCACGAAGACGCGTGATGTCGTCGCCTTCGAAGACGACCTTCCCCGATACCGGCCGCAGCA
>JAKAHF010000053.1 GCA_021815245.1 Actinomycetes bacterium | reverse complement strand
CCTGTTGGTCCACCAGCCCGAATGGATCTCGCGCGAGTGGTTCTATTGGGACTACTTCGGCTACGGCACACCCGGCCTGCCCTACACGGCGCACTACTACTACTTCGAACCGTCGAATACCATCAAGGTCACGCTCGATGGCGAATCGATCTCGGGAGTAAGCCCCTACGCGGGCACGCAGCAGATGGTCTCGGGCACCGGCGCATGGACCTACCGAAGCTTCTACCGCTCGATGACCGTGCCGGCAGCCGGTGATTCCACGCTCGAGTTCGCGACGTGGTACCACATGGAGGATGACTGGGATTACTTCTACGTCGAGGTCTACGATCAGACCACCGACGAGTGGTACACCATGCCCTTGACTTCTGGTGCCACTACCTTCACCACCCAGACGCTCCCGCAGCCGCAGGACAACCCGAACGTGCCGGCCGGCCGCGATCCTGAGGACTACTTCGCTGCCGGCAGATGGAACGGTCTCACCGGCTTCAGCGGTGGATGGGTCAACCTCGAAACCAGCCTCAACCAATTCCAGGGCGATGACATCACGGTGTACTTCCGCACCTGGCAGGACGGCTCCTTCACCTATGAAGGAGCGTATGTCGATGACGTGCTGGTGACCCTCGGTGGGACCGCCGATCCTCTCGCCACCTTTGAGACCGACATGGGCCCGTGGGCTACCCCGGCCGCCGAAGATGTCGCGGGCTGGAGCCGTGGCACGGGTCTCACCGACAACAACTGGCAGGGCACGCTCGTCTACATGGCCAAGAAGGGCATCAACAGCTGGAGATCGGCGCCCAATCTCTACAGCTGGTTGACCTTCTCGACGGTCAAGACCTTCGCGACGCCGATGGACGCCGACACCGATTCGGGCTCCATCAAGCCCCCGAGGATCAGCAGCTTCAGGAGCACTCCGCAGTGGCTCTACGTCGTCAGCAACCGGACCGATGGCCTGGCTCGCGCCGACTACCTACTGGGTGTTCAGAAGTAGCGCAGACGAACTCCTGCACGATGATCGACCGAGAGGGCCGGGGCAACCCGGCCCTCTCTCGTTCTGCCGCGTCAGGTCGTGAAGGCCGGCCGGAGCGCACAAACCCGCATGGATAGCGGGAGCCGCTGGAGGCGGAAATCGGGCCGCTGCCGGCTCCCGCAGGGAGCGCCTTTTTCGTAGCGGCGGAGGGCCGTTTTGCTCTTGCATTCCACGGGTTGAGCGATAGAATCATTACCAGAGTCCCGAGAGTTCAGACGCAGCGTCTGAGGTACTCACAAAGGGACCCGCAGAGGAAACGCAGAGGTAAATGGCTGCGAAGTACAGCGAAGCGGGGACGAAGTGGGAGCTGTTGAAAGGCGCAAAGCGAGTTCGCTCGGGGCTCTCTCGTTGTCTAACGGCCTCCTCGGGGCGAGTCGTTCCTTGCGGCCCCGGGCTCAGCCACCTGCTTCGATCAGACCCTGTACGTCGGCGCACCAGCTTTCGAACGACTGGTGGATGACCCGCCCCTTGAACCTCCCGCGCAATGCCACGAGAAAGTCCAAGTGCTGCGCAGCGATCGCGAGTTGAGCGTTGTCACCGGTCAGATTCTCCAAGGGGTTGTACAGCGCTTCTTTGGAGAACTGCGGCGCGCAGAGCAGGCGCGATACCAGGACCGGCACCTCGTCTCCTCCGGTGAAGCAGTACGTAGCCCGATCCTCTATCGACAGGGCCTCGAGCAACCACACACCGTTCTTGCCACAGAGCAGCCATACCGGCAGCGGTCCCTCGCCACGCGTGCAGCCGAGCCAAACGGACCCGCCCGATGCGAGCTGCAGCAAGTCGCGACCCTCGTCTTTGCGCACCAGGCGCTCCAACCATTCATCGCGCAACATCGCCCCGAAACCCGGGCAAACGGCGTCGATGCCGTCGACCTCCATCAACCTGCCCGGCAACCACATGCCCGACAGAGAGGCGCGGCCGCCGGCCGGCAACGCCGGCACTGCGGCCGCCAGGTTGGCGGCGGCCTCCTCGGCGAGCAACCCGCGATTCTCACGCAGAGCCTTCACAAACTCGTCGGTCTGACCCGCCATCTTCGAAAAGACGATCTCCTGACCGGGCCATTGCCTCATACGCACGCTGTAACTCGGCTCATCGAACTCGACACTTCCCAGCAGGGCCAGAAAGACCGCCTCCAGATCGCGACCCTCGCGGGCCACGACCAACACGTCCTCGAAGAGCAAGGCCTGAAAGGATTCCGGGGCCGTGGGTGTCGAGTCGAAGCCCGTCACCCTACCGTAGAAGGGTTTGCCCTCACCCGAACCACCCAGACGCAGAACATCGGCCCTCGCCACGAGCCACTCGCGCCGAAGCCGTTCGAGTAGTGTTGGTCCCTCGGCGCCGAGTTTGGCAAGGGTGAGCTCGGACACAGTGGCCGGACTCTGCGCTGTTTCGTGAGAGCTACCCCCGCCGGCGCCGGGCACGAGCAGCGTCACAGTGTAGCCGTCTCCCGAGACGCCCGAGATCTCAGCGAGCGGCACAACAACGGGCGCACCAACTGCTGGGGCGACGGTCAGAGACGATCCGTCGTATGACCACTCCGCCGGGCCCGACCGGCTGCCCAGGACGAACTGGCAGGACCGGGCCATCAGACCATCTTGTGGCCGCACTCCGGGCAGAACTTGGCATTGGGCTTGAGCTTGGTGCCACATCGCGGGCAGTCGACCCGGGGGGCGAGCGAGCCGCCACATTCCTGGCAGAACTTGCCGCCATCGTTCTCGGCACCGCAGGCCGGACAGATGACCACCGCCGCATCGGTCAGGTTGAGGCCGGCGGTGAAGTCCTGTTTGCGCATCTTCTCCTCGGCCTGGTCGACCGTGAGACGCGCCTGGATCGATCCGATCTCCCTCTGGGCGATGGGTGCGCACTCCTTGCAGAGGCCCCGGTCGTCGTTCCAACAGATGTCGCGGCAAACCCACTGACCGCAACGCCTGCATTGCGTGAAGAGCGGCCTGATCTCGGTGACGGCGTCTTGCAGAGCCTTGTCGTGAGCCGGTCCGGCGATGAGGTCGCGCAGGTCGTCGGCCGTGTTGCCCGCGCTGCCCATGAACCCGCCGAGGATGTTGCCGGCGCCTCGAAGCAGCCCCGAGGCCATGCCGGCTTTGCTGGCCTTGAAGCTCGACATATATCCGTTGCCGCAGCATTCGCAGAAGAACTTGAACTGGTAGCCGCTCTGGGTGGAGAGGTCCTGATAGTTGTCGGTGAATTCGATGCGGGCCATCGTGCTACCCCCAGGGGATAGGGATCGTTTGTGTGACGTGCAGCCGCAACCTAGCAGCGGGGAGCGCACGCGTCAAGAGGGGCGGAGTGGGCGGATGCGCTCCTTCCAGGTGCGCAGGTGCGACTCTTCCCTCCTCGCATCCCCCCACTCCGCTTGAAGGGTCTTCGGAGGATTAGGCCGCTTCTTCTACCGCCGGTTCCGCATGGGTACGTCTTAGGGGCACTTCTCGCAGGAAGAAGACTAGGAACAGCGCGATACCCTCAGTGATGGCGACCAGCAGGAAGACGCGCGTGAGTCCCGATTGCAGGCTGCTTCTGACCGCCTCGGTGAATGAGGCGAGCAGGCCGTCGGCCCGGTCGCCGAAGCGTGTGAAGAGTTCGCCAAGCTGCGCCTGGGCATCCTGCGACAGCAGCACCTGCGGATTCGCCATCTGCCCGGCCGTTGCCGGATCGGAGGCCAAGGTGCCGAGCTCGCCCGGCAGCGCGGCGGTGAGTGACGACGCGAACCAGCGGTTCAGCATGCTCCCGAACACCGCCAATCCCACGGTGCCACCGATCTGGCGGAAGAACTGCAGAGCAGCCGTGACTTCGCCCAGCCGGTGGCGCGGATACTCGTTCTGCACGATCACGTTGAAGGGGCCCATCGACAGACCGTTGCCGAGGCCGATGAGCATCATGAAACCCACGAGAGCGATCGACGCGGTCGCCACCGTCAAACGCGTGAGCAGGAACGCGCCTACCGTTGTGAGCAAGAATCCGGAGAGCACCATGGCTTTGTAGCGGCCCCATCGCGAGATGAGCCAGCCGCCCGCCACGCTGACGACCACGTGGGTGAGCATCATGGGCATGAGCACGGTGCCCGAATTGGTGGCCGTTCTCCCCATGACGCCCTGCACGAACAGTGGCAAGAAGGTCACCAGGCCGAACAACACCGCGGTCTGCAGGAAGCCCGCCGAGACCGAGATGGTGAAGGAACTGTTCTTGAACAGTCTGGGATTGACCACCGGCTCGCCCGCCCGCAACTCCCAGATCACGAACACGGCCCACGTCGCCACCGAGAAGATCAACAGTCCGAGAACGACCGGCGACGTCCAGGGATACTCGCTGCCTGCCCAACTGAATCCGAGCAGAAGCGCCATAGAAGCGATGATGAGAAGTGTGGTGCCCAGATAGTCGATAGAGTGCTTGCGGCGTTGCACGTGCTTCGGGAGGGCGATCAGGGCAAAGGCCACCGATATGGCGCCCACCGGAAGGTTGACGTAGAAGGTCCAGCGCCAGCCGATGGAGTCGGTGATCCATCCGCCGAGCAAGGGGCCGACGATCGTAGCGAACCCGTGCACGCTGAAGAGGACGCCCTGCCATTTGGCCCGCGTGGCGGGCGGGAAGATGTCACCGATGATGGCGCCGTTGATGGGAAGCATGGCGCCGGCTCCGAGTCCTTGCACGGCGCGAAACGCGACGAGTTCCATCATCGAACGGCTCTGGCCACAGAGTGCCGACCCGATGACGAAGATCACCATGCCGAGTACGAAGAAACGACGCCGTCCGAACGCGTCCGACAGCTTGCCCCAGATGGGCATGGAGGCCGCCGAGGCAAGCATGTACCCGGTGGTGACCCAAGCGTAGTGCTGCAGGCCGTTGAGATCGGCGATGACGCGTGGCATCGCGGTGCCCACCACGGTCGCGTCGAGGGCACCGAGCAGCATACCCAGCATGAGACTGATGAGCACCAGGACGATACGGCGCCTATCGAGTGTGTCGGCCCACCGTTGTGGAGGAGCGGGTGCGGTTTCGGGTTCGGTCACGGCCGAGACTCCCCGGGCGAGGTTTCGGCGGCAACGCCATCGCCGACGAGAGCCGCGTGTAGCGCGGTGAGTCCCTGCTCGAGCGCGCGCAGTTCGGCGGAGCTCAGGCGGCTCAACCAGCCTATGAAGTGATCGTCCTTGGTGCGACGCAGCCGAGTCATCAACTCGTCGCCCGACTCGGACAGGTCGACGAACGTGCGCCTGCGATCTTCGGAATCTGTCTCGCGTGCCACCAGGCCCCGGGTCACCAACTTGTCGAGTAAGAGACTGGCCGAAGGCTCGGTGACTTTGAGCGCGCGGGCCATACCTCCGACGGTCTGACGGCCTTGTTCCTTGAGAACTATGAGGGCCTTGAGCTGGCCCATGCCGATATCGAGAGCGAGCCACTCACTGTCGGGCACCCGAGTGAGGTCGGAGATACGACGCATGAGATCGGTGCAGCTGACGGCGAGATCGTTCTGTTCCATCGGTTCCTTCATTATATTGAGTCTACCAAACTATTATCTAGTGGCAAAGTATTTCGCGGGGACCGAAGACGGCTTCAAGCTCGCCGAGGTCGCCGCCCTAGGTTTTCCTGTCCGATGCTCTCGCTATGCTCTGAAGCACACTGCACCAAATGAAGAGGAGGGGTCAGATGCTCGTCACAACCATCGCCGTCGTGATCGTGCTCGCCGTAGCGATCGCGTATGTTGCTTTTCGCAGGTACTCCGTCGTCAGGCAGGAGATCGAGTTCCGCTCGCCGCAGAACGGCGTAGCGGCCATCTACCTCGACATCAAAGAAGACACCGTTCGCCGCATCCACATCGTCTACGACGATGGCACCACGAGCGAGGTGACCAGGCTGCAGGCTGCCTGAGCGGGCGATGGGGCTGATGGGCGTTGCGCCGGCGATAGCCGGCGTTCGGTCCGAACCGCTGCCTGTATGATTGCAGCGACTCGACCGGCTGCGAGGTGAGCGTGCCCGACCGACCACAGAACGACGACTACCGCTTCATGGCGATGGCCCTCGACGAGGCGCGGCGTGCTGCCGGGCAGGGCGAGGTTCCTGTCGGCGCTGTGATGGTGGTCGACGGCCAGGTCGTCGCCAGTCGGGGCAACGAGCGCGAACGGCGGCACGATCCCACCGCCCACGCCGAGATGCTGGTGTTGCGCGACGCGGCTGCCCTCCTTGGCGGATGGCGACTGCGCGAGGCCACCGTGTACGTCACGCTCGAGCCATGCGCCATGTGCGCGGGCGCGCTGGTGCTGGCGCGCGTCAAGCGGGTCGTCTACGGACCCGACGACCCCAAGGCCGGCGCGACCGGTTCGATCTTCAACATCACCGACCATCCGGCGCTCAACCACCACCCCGAGATCACGGCGGGCGTGATGGCGAGCGAGAGTGCGCAATTGCTTCGCGAGTTCTTCGCCACGCGCCGAGATGGCGATTCGTCAGAATAGGTGACCTCGGGGCACGTGGCACTCCGCCGGATAGCATGAGGAGAAGCAGCATGTCGCTCACCGACAAGAGATACGCGATCTACTGGGCGCTGGCCGGCCTGACCCGTCCGCGCGCCACCTTCGGCTTCTTGCGGCAGCAGCGAGAGGCCGAGCGCCGGTGGCTGGCGGCCAAGCCAATGCCGATCGCCCAGCTCGATTCGGTCGAGCGCCTGACGATCCTGCCGCTCGTCGAACAGCTCTCGGCGGTGCAGGGCGCCGCGACCGAGCCCGGCGTCTCCTACCTAGTGCGCGCCGGAGACGAGACGGTGCTCTTCGACGTGGGCTTCAACATGAAGAACGAGTACCCCTCCCCCCTGCTACGCAATATGCGGTTGCTCGGTGTGTCGCCTGACGACCTCGACTCGATCTTCATCTCACACCTCCATCTCGATCATGTCGGCGGCAGCCGCCGGCAGGCCGACAAGACGTTCGCCCTTTCAGGCGAGCCGGTCGACCTGCAAGGAGTGCGGGCCTTCGTTCCCACCGACATGACCCACGCGTCGGCATCGGTCAGGGTGATGGAAGCGCCGCGGCGACTCGCCCCCGGGGTCGCGACCACCGGTCCTATCATGAAGGCCATCTGGCTCATGGGGCCGGTGCTCGAGCAGGCCATGCTCGTCAACGTGGCCGGCAAAGGCGTCGTCATGATCGTTGGTTGCGGACACCCCTCCCTCGCCCGCTTGGTGGAGCGCGCACAGACTGTCAGCGGCGTTGACCTCTATGGCGTGGTCGGCGGCCTGCACTTCCCCGTCACGGGCTCGCGGGTCGGCAGAGGCAGGCAGAGCATCGTCGGCAACGGCAAGCTACCGTGGCAGCGCATAACCCGGCGCGAAGCCCGCGAGGCCGCGGCGCTTCTGGCGAGTCTCGACCTCAAGCTGGTGGCGCTGTCGGCCCATGACAGCTGCGACTGGACGCTCGAAGCCTTCGCCGATACTCTCGGAGATCGCTTCCGCACCCTCAAGGTCGGAGAGGAGGTGGTCGTCGCCTGATGCACCGGCACGACCACGGTCACAGTCACGCCCATCTGCCCGCGGGCGCGCCCGACTCACGGCTGATCCTCAGTCTGGCGCTCAACCTTGTCATCACACTCTCGCAGGTGGCCGGCGGCATCGTCGCGAACAGCCTCGGACTGCTCTCTGATGCCGCGCACAACCTGAGCGACGTGGTCGCCCTTGGACTCAGTCTGTGGGCGGTCCGGCTGGGCCGGCGCGGAGCCACTCCCACACGCACCTACGCCTACAAACGCGCGGAGATCCTCGTCGCGTTGTTCAATTCCGCCGTCTTGGTGGCGATCTCGGTGTTCATCATGTACGAGGCCGTGCGGCGCATGTTCGACCCTCCGGAGGTGTCGGGTCTCTGGGTCATGGGCTTTGCGGCGGGCGGACTCGTGGTCAACACATTCGCCGCGGTCCTCCTTCGCTCGCACGGGCACGATCTCAACCTCAGAGCTGCCTTCCTGCACCTCGTCGGCGACGCCGCCACGAGCTTCGGCGTCATGATCAGCGGTCTGATCGTCTATCTCTGGAAGTGGAACTACGCCGACGCCGTGGTTTCTATCCTCGTGTCGCTCTACATCGGGCGTGAGGCGATCGAGATCGTGCGGAGCACCGTACACGTCCTCATGGAGGGCACTCCCAAGGGACTCGATTTCTCACAGGTGGAGCAGGCGATGCTCGGCGTGCCGGGAGTCCAAGACGTGCACGACCTTCACATATGGTCGATCTCCTCGAGCGACCTGGCCCTCTCGGCCCACGTGCGGGTCGTCGACACCGCGGTCTCAGAGGGCGGTGCCGTGATCGCTTCAATGAAACACATACTCGACCATGAGTTCGGCGTGGGACACGTGACGCTCGAGCTCGAGGCCGAGGGCAGTGAATGCGCGGGCGCCTGCGAAATCCCGCGGACGTCGCCTTCGTCCTAGAGACCGGCGCACCTCGCCACGAACCGGCCATCCGGCCAGGCTCGAACGAGCCTCCTGCCCGGCGCAGCCGCCGGCACTCGACGCTACCATCGGGATGTCGATCACACTCCCCTCGGAGACGGTTCATGAAGAACGCCACGCAGATGGCGGTCGGCGGCAGACGGCCCAGACGGCAGGAGTCGGTAGCATTCGTCTCATGCGCCGCGATCATCGCGCTGAACATCGTCATCGACTCGCTGATCGCTCTTCACCCCGGCGCCAGGCTCGCCGACCACGTCCGTCCCGCTCGGGTAGGTGCGCGAGAGCAGGTCGAGCGCATCCGCCGTCAGGCCGAACCGCATGTACTCGGTGACGAGTTCCAGGATCCGCTCAGGATCCGCTGCCAGGTGGGCCGACAGCGCGTCGTCGCTGCCTCCCAGCCTCACC
>JAKAHF010000052.1 GCA_021815245.1 Actinomycetes bacterium | reverse complement strand
CGACACAACGAAGGTGAGGACGATCGAGATGAGCGAGGTCAGCCAGACCAGAGAGGTCAAAGGGCCCTCGAAGTTCATCTTCTTGGCGTTCTTGTAGCGGGCCTTGGTGATGGCCGCGTTGAGGAAGTAGGAGCCGCCGCTCGACACGATCATCATGACGCGCATGGCGAAGATCCACACCAGGAGCGAGACCTGGATGAGCGGATCGGCTACAGCGAGGATGATGAAGGTGATGAGGGCCACGCCGGTGACACCGTAGGTCTCGAAACCGTCGGCGGTCGGGCCGACCGAGTCGCCCGCGTTGTCGCCCGTGCAGTCGGCGATGACGCCAGGGTTGCGAGCGTCGTCTTCTTTGATGTTGAAGACGATCTTCATGAGGTCGGAACCGATGTCGGCGATCTT
Organism: Actinomycetes bacterium; assembly: GCA_021815245.1. The sequence goes on along the minus strand of JAKAHF010000052.1, from coordinate 8,474 downwards.
GGTGAAGATGCCGCCGGCGATTCTCAGGGCCGCCGCGCCCAGCGACTCGCCGATGGCGAAGCCGATGAAGCACGGGCCGGCATAGTCACGCGGGATCCAGATGAGGATGATGAGCATGATCACCAGCTCGACGCTGATGAGCATCATGCCCACGCTCATGCCCGACTTCATGGGGATGGCATGGATGTCGTACGGCTTGCCCCTCAGGCTGGCGAACGCAGTGCGCGAGTTGGCGTACGTGTTCACGCGGATGCCGAACCAGGCCACGCCATAGCTACCGAGGATGCCCACAATGCTGAACAGGAGGATGATCAGGACCTTCACACCGGTGAAGTCGCTCAGGACTCCGAAGTACACACCGATGACGATGGCGATGAAGACCCACAGGATGATCAGGAACTGACCCTGCTTGAGCAGGTAGGTCTTGCAGGTCTGCCAGATCAGCTCCGAGATGTCTTTCATCGAACGGTGCGCGGGCATGGCACGCAGCCTGAAGAAGACCACGATGCCGAAGAGCAGACCAAAAGCGCAGATGATGAGACCGAGGGCCAGCAGGAGGCTGCCCGATGCGCCATGGAAGCTGACGTCACCAAGACTGGGCAGCACCAGGCTGGCTTCTCCACCTCCGCCCTCCGAAGCCAGCGCGGCCGGCGCGAAGGCCAGCAGCGAGGCGACCGCCGCCGCGAAGAAGAGAAGAGTCCTCTTCCAGCGGCTCGTTTTGTCAGGACTCTTTTCCATGCAGCATTGCCTCCTTGTCGGCGCACGCGGCGAGTTTGTGTACGGATTCCAGCCCCAAGGAAGGCCCCAACCGGCCCAATCCAAAACTTCATGCTACAGAAGAGTCGACTGACCCGTCAAGGAATTCGAAGACCTGATATCGCCTGGCAGCGCAGCGCTTTCCTATAGAGTGAATAGTACAGGTTTCGCATGCCAAACTGGAATGCGAAACGGGCTTTCCATTCCACCAAGGGGTTGATTGTTCCACAGAATGGAGATACAACTGCCTGGTAGAGAGCGGGCCTGACGGCCCCTCGATCGACCTAAACCGAAAGGATCGACCGATGGACAAGTGGCAGTGCCTGTTGTGCGGATTCATCTACGACCCCGAAGTGGGCGACAGCACCCAGGGCATCGCCCCGGGCACGCCCTTCGAGGATCTGCCCGACGACTGGACGTGCCCCGATTGCGGCGCGAGCAAGGACGACTTCGAGAAGATGGCCTGACAGTTACGCGGCGCCCAGGGGCGCCGCCGACCTGCCGGGTAGCGATACCCGTGTAGAAAGCGAAAACGACGGCGGGGCGGGGCGGCCGATGGCCGCCCCGCCCCGCCCGCTTCTGTGACCCTATGCTCCAGTATCGACGGACGGCCTAGGCGCAGCTCGCTGCCCCGGCCTCCAAGAAACGCGACATGAGTAGGTGACCCGGCGCCACGGCGAAGCCCGTGGCCCGGGCCTCAGCCTCACTGTAGACTCGAGCGCCGTTGGCCGTGATGCCGGGGCCCCACATCACAAAAGGCACCGGCTCGGGTACGTGGCTCTTCAGTTCAAGCGGCGTAGGGTGGTCGGGCATGACGAGCAATCGCACGTCGCCGGCCGACTGCGCCCGGGCGATGACCTGAGGCAGCATCAGCTCGTCGGCCTGCTCGATGGCCCGCACCTTGCCCTGCACGTCGCCGGCGTGGCCGGCCTCGTCGGGTGCCTCGACATGCACGAAGACGACGTCGTGGTCGTCGAGCGAGGCAAGCCCACCCGCCATCTGTTGCGAAAAGTCATTGTCGCCTGCATCGGTGACCCCGGCGATCCGAAGGATGTCGACCCCCATCTGTACCGCAAGGCCGCGGAGGAGGTCGACTCCCGTGGTGAGGGCCGCCCGTCTCCCCCCGAACCTCTCGGCGAAGGTCGGCAGGTCGCCCGGACGCATGCCCGGCCAGAAGAGCCAGATCTGAGTCGCTGCCGGCAGGCCGCGCTCGAGTCGAGCCTTGTTGACACGATGAGAAGCGAGGATCGATTTCGACCGCTCCATGAGCTCGGTGATCAACGCGGCGCCGGGGCCGCACGGCGCACTCGCCGCCACCGGCCGTCCGGTGATGTCGTGAGGAGCCGTGAAACTCGTCTCGAGCAGGTCGGCGCCGTCATGCACGGTCAAGATGTGTCTGAAGCTCACACCAGGATACAGTTCCATACGCCGGGAACGCCCCGTGCCGGTACCGCTGCAGCCGCCCACCATGACGTCGGCAAGTCCTTCGCGCAGGGCCTCGATGAGCACCCGCGACTCGGCCGACGAGATGTTGCCGGCGGAGTAGCTCATCATGAGCCCGTCGGTCACGGTGATGAGGTTGCAGCGCATGGCCACTTGGCCGGGTTCCAACTCGATGCCCATGGCCATAGCCTCGATGGGTCCCCGGCCCGCGTAGTAGAGCACAGGATCGAACCCCATGAGACTCATGCAGGCCACAGCACTCGACGCTTCCATGCCGTCGGGAACGTTGTAGGAGACTCCGAGGGCGCCCTCGCAAGCCAGGCGGTCGAGATTCGGTGTGTGGGCCGCCTCAAGAGAGGTGCGCCCTCCCAACGCTTTGACCGGCCAACCCGAAGCACCGTCGATGATCAAGATCACGTACTTCATGGGTTCATTGAACCATATGCGCTATCGTTCGTTCCGAAACGACGAGGTCGAAAGTGGTAGCCATGGCGGATGAGACCCTTGGCCACGCGTCAACCGATATCAGCGAAGAAGACTGCGTCAAAGCGGTAGAAGTGCTGCGGCAGGCGTCCTTCGCCTCCTTCGCGGTCGACGAAGGCCGGCGCCCCTACGTCGTGCCCCTCAACTTCGTTCACATCAGTTCGCCCGGGCCTCATGGACGGCTAGTCTTCCACACCGGCCGCGGCAGAAAGTCGGTCGCACTCGCTGCCAACCCGCGCGTCTGCGTAACCGCGTCCACCAGAGAGAGCTTCGTGCAGGGCAACACTCCCTGTTCCGATGGCTTCGCCTTCAGTTCGGTGGTCGCAGAGGGATCGGCAAGACTGCTCGAGGATCCCCGCGAGAAGGACGAGGCCCTTCGTGTGCTCGTAGCCAGGTACGATCCCACGATGGCGGACCATCCGTTCGACGACGGCGTGCTCGCAAAGACCCTGGTGTACGAAGTGACGATCGAGAGCCTCAGCTACCGCAGCCGGCACTAGGCACTACTCGCGCTCGCGCCCCGCTACGATGAGGGCAGCCCCGACGAACGAGACCGCGAGGGTCGCGATGAGCCAACGGGGGCCGACAACCGATCCCCAGAACGTCCCGAGCAGACCGAGCAGGGCCAGCATCCAACCGCCGGCCATCATCATCGCCCTGACCAACGCCGACCCGGCGCCGACCGTCCAGAACAAGCCACCCACGGGGATCAGCACGATGGCCGCGACGATGCCGATCCAGAACGCCGGCTCCCACCGATCGGCAAAGACGACACCGAGTACGAGGGCAGTCAATCCATCCATCGCGAGGCTGAGCCCGAGGTATCTGCCGACCCGCCTCAACTGCTCCACGGCCTAGCCTCCCTCAGACGAACGTCAGGCGGCCCGGTCTACTTGAAATACTTCTCGCCCACCGCGCGAAAGGCCGGCAGAGCGCCCTCCACGACCTCGGGTGCCACGCAGTAAGCCATGCGGAAGTGGCCCGGCAAGCCGAATCCCCGCCCGGGGACGACGAGCACGAGTGACTCCTGCATCTCTCGGCAGAAGGCCACATCGTCGGCGACAGGCGACTTGGGGAAGAGATAGAACGCGCCCTCAGGCTTGACCACCTCGAAGCCCGCCTCTGTGAGTCCGTCGACGAGCGTATCGCGATTGAGCCTGTAGGGGCTGATATCGACACAACAGTCCTGCATGCGGGCGACGACCCGTTGCATAAGAGCCGGGGCATTGACGAAGCCGAGAATCCGGTTCGACATGATCAGCCCGTCCATCAAAATGCCGATGCCGTCGATCGCCGGGTTGGCCGCGACGTAGCCGATGCGCTCGCCGGCGAGCGACAGGGCCTTCGAGTAGCTCGAGGCGATGATCGTATTGGTGTAGACCTTCATCACCGGCGCGACACGCACTCCATCGTAGACGATCTGCCGGTAGGGCTCGTCGGCCACGAGATAGACGATGCGCCCGTTCTCGGCCGACCTCCGCTCCAACAACTCGGCGAGAGCCACCAGTGATTCCTCAGAGTAGACGCGCCCGGTCGGGTTGTTGGGCGAGTTGATGAGCACCGCCCGCGTTTTGGGTCCCATGGCCGCTTCGATGGCGCCGAGGTCGAGCAGGAACTCGACCGTGGTGGGCACGGGCCGCAATACGCCGCCGTGATTGTCGACATAGGCGTCGTACTCCATGAAGTACGGCGAAGGGACAATGACTTCGTCGCCCGGATCGAGGATGGCCTTGAGGATCACGTTGAGCGAGCCCCCGGCACCGACCGTCATGACCACGTGCTCGCCGCCCACCGGCACGCACTGGTCGCGTGTCACCGAGGCCGCCACGGCTTTGCGCGAGTCCATGTAGCCCGCATTCGACATGTAGCCATGCGTGCCCGTCTTGGGCTCGTGCAGCAGCTCCTCGACAATGCCACAGAAATCTGCCGGCGGTTCGAGGTTGGGGTTGCCGATGGTGAAGTCGAAGACGTTCTCGCGGCCGTGCTTGGCGGCCAGGCGTGCACCTTCTTCGAACATCTGCCTGATCCAGGATGAGTGCTGAGCTGCTTCGGCGATCTTCTTGGCTACGGGCATGAAAGCCTCCGTCGAGGGATGGGACGCATCACCCGCCAGAAACAGGCGGGAACAGGGCCAGGCGATCGCCGTCGGCGAGGGGCGCGTCGAGATCGACCCGGACATTGTTGACCAATACTATGTAGACAGTCTCAGGAGTGATGCCCGCATCGACGACGACGTCGCGCACGGTGAGACCCTCGCGGGCCTCCACCTGGAATTCGGCGGTGCCTGAACTCGAGGCCGCCGGAAGATGGGCAAAGAGTCGAACGTAGATCACCCCGTGTCACCTTGTCGATAATCGCACCGCGAACCGCGGCGCAACGCAAGAGTCTAGCATGCCGTCCGGCGGCCGGACCTGTCAGCCAGGGCGCGTTACCAGCCGCGACGGACCGGCCATCGGTCAATCGCTACCCGCTCCCGAAGTCGACCGCCCCGCCTCATCCGGCGCGGTCGAAGACGGCGGCGAGGGCACGGGCTCCAATCGGTAGTTCCGCGACAACACCCGCAGTACCTCGTCTGCGATGCGCCTGGCCCCGTCCATCGTGAAATGGATGCCGTCCTTAGCTCTCATCAACCGGCTTTCTCCCGACGAGTCGACCAACCGCGCGGCATACCGGCCTGTTTCGTCGGCAAACAGTGAATAGCCGTCGATGTAGAACGCTCCGGGTCGCGCTTCGCATCCGGCGGCGTAGAGCGCATTGAGCTGCTCCTCGACCTTCGAGAACTTGGGATCGCGCATGATGGGCAGACCCACCCAGACGACGCCGGCGCCGGCTCCCGTGGCTATCAGGATGAACTCATCGATGCGCTTGGCGTATTCGGCGTTCCAGGCCTCGGTGAAGAGGGCGGCCGAATGCCCCTGATGGAGTATGGGCTGCTGGTCGTTCGCTCCCAGCAGAACGACGACGATGTGCGGGCGAAAACGCCGAACCGTCTGGCCAAGGACCTTGGGCCAGTCATAGTAGTCGCGTCTGACCAGGCCTGAACTCTGCTTGGTGACCGACTCCACCCGCAGGCCGGCGTACGCGTCCATCAGATCGGCAATGGCGTAGCCGGGATAGGTCATCAGCGAGTCGCCCACGGCCAGCACCCGCAGCGGCTTCTGCGCGGTGAAGAGCGGCAGAGTGGTACTGGTGGTCGTGGTCGACGTGCTGGTGGTCGAAGTGCTCGTCGTTGTCGTGGCCACGGTCGTCGTGGTAGTCGTCGACGAGGTATCCGCCGGCACGGCGGTGGGCGTGGTCGCAGGAACGCTGGCGGCGATCGGCTGCCGACCGCCACCATCACTGTGTCCCTGTCCCATCGAGGGAGGCGCGAGGAGCGCGATCACCAGACCGGCCGCCCAGAGCGCGAGAAGCAGGTGCAGACTACGCCGGGGAAAACGGGTGATCACCGTCTCACTCCAAACGGTAGTGCTTCAAGAGTACGTCGATGACAGCTTCGGCCACCCGGTCGCCGCCGTACTCGGTGAAATGGATGCCGTCGCTCGCGCGCATCAGCCGGTTCTGTCCCGTGGAGTCGGGAAGATAGGCCGAGTACTTGCCCGCGGCGTCGCTGAACAAGGCATACCCGTCTATATAGTCCGCACCAGGATGGGCGCGGCAGCCGGCGCCGTAGAACGCGTTGAGCGTGCGGGCCGTCTCAGAGAACTTGCCGCTGCGCATGATCGGCATGCCTACCCACACCACACCGGCGCCCGCGCTCGTCGAGATCTCGATGACCTGCTCCACACGTTTCGCGTATTCGGCGTTCCAGGAGTCGCTGAAGGGGTCGAACGACTGGCCTTGGTAGCGCATCACCTGCTTCTCGTTGCCGCCGAAGAGCATCACGGTGACGTGCGGCCTGAAGTCGGCCACGGCCTTCCCGAGCACCTGGGGCCAGTTGTAGAAGTCGGGCCGCACCAGCCCCGAGCTAGCCTTGCTGATAGCTTTGACCTCGATCGAGGGGTGGATCTTCTCTTGGCGCATCAGCGCGAACCCCACGGGAGTCATGAGGGAATCGCCCACTACCAGTACCCGCAGCGGTCGCTGCTCGGTGAACAGCGGAAGAGTCGTGGTAGTCGTGATCTCTATGGTCGTAGTCGTCGACGACACTGTTGTGGTCGTCGATCCGGAGGCCGCCAACGTCGTGGAGGGAGTCGCGGGGAGAGTCGACGGCGGAGTCGTGACCGGCGGATCATCCGCAGAGATCGGGTCGCCGGTAGGTTGCTCCTGGAGGCCGGTCTGCCCCGCGGCCTCGGCCACATACCTCCAGGGTCGGTCGAGGCGAAGCGTCTCCCCTGCTCGGGCGAAAGCGCCGGTGACCGCGACGGCGGCCGTGCGAAAAACGGAGGGCGCCATGTGGTCGGCGCTTCGCTCGAGCGGTTGCCCACCGAGCAGCAGCATCACGACAGCGGCCGTGGCAAGCACCGCCACCGTGCGCCAGACACCGAGCGACCGCCTGGCCCGCGAATCGGGTCGGTCGGCGCCGTCCCTCCCTCCAGGTTCGCTCTCGTGACGGGAGCCGCCAAAGAGACCGCGGGTGATGTCGAAGCGCCTCATGGTCTCGTCAGAACCCGACATAGATGAAGTTGCTCACACCCTCGGCGCCGAACAGCCCAAGGATGGCGAAAAGCACGACGCCGAAGACAAGCCCCTGCACGACCGGCCGGCGCCGCGACACAAAGCTCTCCAATGAGTCGGTGAACCGGGCGGGCAGATACTGAAAGCCCAGTCCGACCGCCACGGCCACGATCACGAGCCAGCCCAGCTCGGGCGTCCGGGTCCACGCGGTGAAGGTGGCGGCTATCACCCGACCCGCGGCCTGGAGATTGTCGGCCCTGAAGAAGACCCAGGCGAGCACCACGAACTCCAGCGTGGCCACTCTGCGTACCGTCAGCGCGAGCAGGCGGGGTTTGGGCGCCGCCTGGCCCCGGCGCTTGCGCCGATCGGCGAAGAAGTGCTCCGTTGCGAGTGCTGCGCCGTGCAGGGCGCCCCATATGAGGAACGTCCACCCCGCGCCGTGCCAAAGCCCCGCCAGCAGCATGGTGATAACGACGTTGCGGTAGGTGGCCAAGGCCGATCGCCTGCTGCCGCCCAGCGGGATGTAGAGGTAGTCGCGCAGCCAACTCGACAGGGTGATGTGCCAGCGTCTCCAGAAATCGCGCATCGAAGTGGCTGTGTACGGTCTGTTGAAGTTCACGGGCAGTGTGAAGCCGAGCAGAAGGGCGATGCCGATGGCCATGTCGGAGTACCCGCTGAAATCGCAGTAGATCTGCACCGCATACGCATGGATGCCGACCACCACATCGAGCGAGGAGTACTGGCCGGGAGCCGAGAACACACCGTCGACCAGGCTGCGCGCGAGAAAGTCCCCTATGACCACCTTCTTCGCAAGGCCGAGAGCGATGAGATAGAGCGCCCGGGTCACATCGACCTCTTTGACCGAACCCGGATCCTTGAGTTGCGGCAGCAACTCCGACGTTCGCGTGATGGGGCCGGCGGCGAGGTACGGAAAGAACGACATGAACAGACCGAGGTCGAGTAGCGATGCCCGTGAAGCCGTGCCGCGGTAGCAGTCGACCAGATAGCCGACCCCGCGGAAGGTGGTGAACGAGATGCCGACCGGGATGGCCACCTGCATGAGCGACGCCGACCCGCCCAATCCAAACCAATGGAACAGCTCGGCCACGTTGAAGGCGACGAAGCCGTAGTACTTAAAGAAGGCCAGAGGCAGAAGATCGAGCACCAGGGCCGAGGCA